>NZ_JBFAIA010000016.1:0-102962 GCF_040654455.1 Nonomuraea sp. NPDC050691 | reverse complement strand
GGCCGCCAGGGGGCTCGCGGGAGGCCGTCGTGCCGCACAGGCCACGGGACCACGGGCCTGCCCGTGGTCCCGTGAACGTGTTCCCGGCCGCGCCGGGGCGCGCCGGTCAGCCGAGCGGCAAGATGATCGAGTCGTCGTGGATCTTGGTGCCCGCGCTGTTGTACATCGCGGTGAGGACGACGGCCGCCTGGGGAGTGAGCGGCCCGTCGTTCGTGATGGGCACGCGGAACGCCCGGCGCTCGATGCTGGGGGTGCACGCTGTCTGGACCGTGGTGTGGCCCGAGGGTGCGGGCTGGTCGGGCGCGCTCACGGTCTGATGCACCGAGATCTGCAAGGTGACGGTGTCGTTGGACAGGCAGCGGATTGATTCGCCCACCTGCACCTCGTACGGGCCGACCTGGGAGATTTCATACGCCTTGACGGAGCCGCTGGGCGTCGGGGACGCGGCGGCGGCCACGGCGGGAGGAACCGCGGCGATCAGGGGGAGCAGGGCGGCGGCGGCGGCCACGGCCGCGGGGGTGATCCGATCCATATTCGGATAGTAATTAGAAGACTACATAAAGTAAACAGGGCTGGTGGGGCCACGGGACGCAGACGTTGTTGCCTGTGCCGGCAGCAGCGGCAGCCCGCGCCCCTGCCCTGAAGCCATCCGTGTCGACGCCCGGCCGGACCACCCGCCGCGCGCCCGCGCCCGCGCGTCGAGACTCCCGAAACTCCCGGATCGTGCATGTGCACCGTGCACGGCCCCTCGGTGCAGGCGCGCGCGAGCCGTGCACGGTGCATGCACCAGCAGCATGGGGGCCTGGGCTGAGGCCCGAGGGTGACACGGGACCACGGCTGCCCCGTGGTCCCGTGTCGTCGATCGGCCTGTCGGGGCGGGCTCGGAGATGCGCCCGCTCACTGGTCGACGGCGTGTGCCGCGGCGGCGATCGGTTCGAGCCCCGCGACCAGCTCGTCGAGCTCGTCCGCACTGAGCACGTCGTATGCCGGCGCACCCAGCTCATCGGTGAGCGCCTCGATCCGCTGCTTGGTCTCCCGGCCGGCGTCGGTGAACCCGCCGGCGGCGTCCACGAGGCCGCGGCCGCGCAGCCCGTCGACGACAGCGGCCAGCTGTGCCTTGGGCAGGTGGTGGATCCGACCGAACTCCTCCGCCCTCATCCCGAGGGAAAGAGCCATGAGGACGTGGGACTCGGTGCCGCCGATGCCGTGGGCGAGGAGGGCGGCGTTGTGGCCGTCCCCGCGGTGTTCTCGCAGGAGCGTCGCCGCGTGCCAGAGCTTGGCCACCGGCTCCTCGGGCACGTCGAGCGCCCGGAGCCCGGCGTACAGCGCTCGGCCCTCAGTCGGCGCGCTGAGCGCTGCTCGGGTGGCGAGGTCGGCGACCCGCACCAGACCGGGGGAGCCGGCGAGCTCCCCGATCCTTTGCCGCAGGGCGGCGGCGCTGCTCCGCTCGCGTACGGCGATCGCCTCCTGGGGGGTGATCTTGCCCCATACCCAGGGGATGTGGCGCGCCACCTCGCCGTCGGCGAAGTTGTAGAAGATCGCGTGCACCACCCCGGCGGGTACCAGCCCCAGCGGCGCGGCCCGGCCCGCGAAATACCCGTCCCAGTAGTCGCGCATACCGAGGGCCAGGAACGCCTCGTTCACCACCTCGGAGAAGGTGACGGTGGCGATCGGCTCGACGAGCTCGAACATGCGGTGGACCTTGGCCTGAGGGTGCGGCATCGTTTGCATCTCCCTTAGTCGTGGCAGGGCCCTGGTGGGCGGCTCCTCACCCCAGCTACGAGCAACATGGCCAGGATCCGACAACTCCGGTCGATTCTGCCGGGCAGCGCCGGGGTGGCGGCTGGCGTCACGTTGGTTAACGGCACCCCGACCTGGGCGAATGCGATTGGGGAGACCCGACAGAGCTCACGTTCTGTCGGGGCATCCCTCACTCTGAGCTACCTTGCCCCTAGTGGCACCGACCCGAGCGCCGGGCCTCTTCCGGTGGCACCCCCGGAAGAGCTAAGCCGGACTCAGTGCATGTCCTGGTTGCCTTCCGCTCGAGTAGTTTTGTCGAGGGCGGCATGGGGGATCCATTTCGATCCGAGCCACTCTGCCTGGGCGACGTCGCCGCCACCAAGAGACAGGCTCGCCCGCGCTGCGCGGTAGAACTCGTCACGTGCCTCGTCCACGCGCCGAACCGTCGACTCCCAGCGCTCCCAATCTTTGCTTCTACCATCTGCGAAATGCCCGATCGAGGTTACGCTGGCCCGCCACTCCCGTGCCGTCTCAATCGTGGCCGCGTCGCCGAGCAGCAACACTCCTTCCCACTTCTTCGTTCGATTGGTTTCCGCTTGCTCCAGCAGCGGCTTGACCTCCTCCCAGTCGAACGGCTCAGTCGTGGAGCTGGGATGTTGTGCGGCCGCTATGCGCAAGGCGAGCGCATGCTGCTCCTTGATCGCGCTGGCGTAGTCCATGTAGGCCCGCAGTCGATGATCGTCCCAGCGGATCGATAGCGTCTGTTTCCAGCGCGCTCGATCCATCGCCCTGGTGGTGAGGAGCGTCGCTAGTGCGCCAACGATGACACCGATCAGGGCAGGTAACTGCGCGAGCAGAGCGCTCATATCTGAAAGCGTGACAGATCGGGAGATGGAGGGACAACCTCGGCCGATCTCGTTGAGGAGAGCGGACAGATGATCGAGGCGGCAGTGCTGGCCCGCTCGGCGGTCAGGGAAGAGCCAGCGGGAGTCGCGCAGTTGTAGGCGCGCAGGGTGCCGCTCCAGCGCGGGCACGCCCTTGACCGCGATCGGCCCATAGGTGATGTTCAGCGCCTGCGCGGTCAGGCACGCCGCCACCGAGATGTCCAGGTTGTCCGGGTGCGGGCCGGTGCCGGCAATCGAGGTGAAGGCCTCCATGAACTTCGGGCACCAGCCCAGCACCTCCACGACCGCCTCGGAGATGTCCACCCGCGGCATCATCGCCTCCACCCGCCTGCGCAGGTCGATCAGGGACGGCGGCTCATCGATCGCCTTCACGCTCGCGACGTGGATCTTGCCTTCGTCGTCGATGCTGACGGACGTGTTCGCGGCCAGCCCGGCCCGCACCACCCGGTAGGCACGATCCAGCCGCTCGGCGTGCTCGGCCAGCAGCTCCGCGGGGTCTTCGGGCAGGCCCAGGTCGGTCAGCGCGCTGTCCTTGACCGCCGTCCACGCCGCGCCCTTCAGCAGCTGGGCGTCCGGGTCGCGCCACCGGCTGGAGGCGGGCGCGTGGATCTCGGCGTTTGAGGTGGCGGTGGAACTGCTCCAGCACGCAGAACACGTACGCGTTGCGATCGACAAGCCCGTCCGTGCGGGCCGGATGGCCGAACACCAGCCGCCTCCACGGTCCACTCACCACCAGCGAGTCGATCAGCCGCAGCGGCAGCACCGTGACCGGATGGTGGCGCGAGCGGTAGGCCAGCGCGTCCGGCAGGGCTTGCATGGCGGCCAGCACCTGCCGGCCCTCGGCGTTGGCCTCGAACGCGATCACCGCGGTCAGCAGCTTCACGAAGCCGGACACGGTCGCGTACTTGCTCGCCATCTCCGCCCGCCAGCCGCCGTCGTCCTCGGCGTCCGGCGGCGGCACCAGCCCGGTCACGGTGGCCACCGCCGAGCGCAGCTGAGCGTGGGGCACGACCGCGTCGATCATCTCCCACACCTCGAACAACCGCACGTCCTCGCTCCACGTCTCGGCCTCCAGCAGCACCTCCACCGCTTGGGCCAGCCAGGCCGAGGCCTTGGCCGGCCGCGGATGCTTGACGACCTTCTGCTTGTCGGCCTCCCGGTGCGCCTTGCCGAGTAGCTCGGTCACCATGAGCAGGTCCAGCAGCTCTAGCGTGTGGTCGATGGTCTTGGTCTCCAGCCGCTGCACGGTGGCCAGCAGGGTGGCCAGGCGCCGCGAGGCGGGGTGCTTCTTCAGCTGCGCGGAGTGCGCGGTCAGGCCGTAGCGGGCCAGTTCATCCAGCCGCCGCTGCGGCACCGCGGCGTCCAGCTCCAGCCGGCCCAGCCCGGTGCCGCCGATCTCGGCGACCAGGTCCAGCGACTTGACGATCTGCGGCCCGGACGCCTTGGACGGGCCGGTCCGCCAGCGCTCCAGATCCGAGACCTTCTTGCCCGGCGGCACCTCCAGCAGCGGGTCCAGCACCGCCCGCTGCTGCGCGCTGAGCAGCGCGGCCAGGGTGTCGGCAGCTCCCGCGTGGCGCGTTCCCGCTCGCGCGCCACCAGCCGGGTCAGCGTGCTGATCCCGGGCAGCAGCACGTCGTTCTGCCGCAGCCAGCGCACCGCGTACTGGAACAGCGCGGTCGGGCCGTCGCCGGTGTTCCAGGCGTGCGCCCGTACCTTGCCCGCCAGCTCGGTCTCGGCCGAGGCGAAGTCCTTCAGACCGAACGCCTTGGCGATCTCCCAGGTGTGTTCCAGCCGTGTCTTGTCCCGCTCGGTGTAACGCTTCACGCAGGACGGATCCTCGATCCCCAGTTGGGCGGCGACGACGTTCAGGACCTCGTTCGGCACCTCCAGCGGGTCGGCCAGGAAGCACCCCAGGTAACGAACGGTCACGAGCTGGAGGGCGAAGCCGCATCGGATGTGCCGGCCGCGATGTCCCTTGATGAGGGCCATGTCCTCGTTGTCGAGGAAGAAGATCTTCTCCATCTCTGCCCGGGAGGGCGGACCGCCGTAACGGCCGTACTTCGCCGCTTCTGAGTCGCTCAGGAAGTCGACAGGCATGCATGCAACGTATGACCCAACAGACACAGCGTCATCAGAACAACACAACCGTTACCAAGTGCTACTTAACGTGACCGCAGGTAGATCAATTGCGCGCTGCGAAACCGAACGGAATCCGGCGCGGGCCGCGTTCGGAGGCAGGGAAACGCTTGGCTCGCTGACCAGCGGGAACCCCGTTAACGCCGGATTCCGTTCCAAATCTCTCTGACCGCCGACACCGTGGTGCTCACGCATCTGCACACCGACCACGTCGGATGGGCGGTCGTGACCGAGGCGGCCGTCCCATCAGCGGGCGGCACGGTGGACGGCGACGCTTAGACCAGCGGCACGAGCTGGTGCTCGTCACCGGTGACCTCCTGGTGCACGCGCTCCAGCTGCTCCACCCCGAGCTCGCCTACTCGCACGAGATCGACCCTGAGGCGGCCAGGGACTCAAGGGAATGCATGCTCGCCCGCGACACCGCCACGACGCTGCATCTGGCGACACCGCACCTGACGGAGCCGTTCGTCTCGGCGTGATCGCGGCCGTCCGAGCCGTTCGGCGCGGGGCAGGCCGCGGGGGCATGCAGACGGTCCGATTTCCTGCAGCTGCGCGATCATGCGGGCTGCAGTTGCCACGCAAGCGACCCCTGATCCACTACCGGCATCGGAACAGACAGGGCCGGCGCGGCAGGCTCCGCCCCTCAGCGTGAGGAAGAAGGATGGCATCGATCGTCTTCGGGACACTCGCCGTGATCGCATTGATCGTGGGCACGGTGCTGTTCCTCGTTCTGAGGCGGAAGCCGCACACCCGCGTCGGGGCGTACGTCAGCGCGACGTTCCTCTTCCTGGGCGCCGGGGTGCTGGGCATGGGCTCCCTCTCGTTCGCGAGCATGGAATCCGCCATGCTGCAGACCTTCACGCCGAAGGAGCGCGCGGCCGCGCTGCACTGCGATGCGGAGGTACTCAAGGCCGAGGAGACGTCCAACAAGCTCAACGGCCGCTACATCTGGCTGCTGCGGCTTCGCGTGACCCCTCAGAGCGGCAACTCGTACGAGATCGAGCGCACGGCCCGGCTTACCGCGTCCATGGGGGAACGCCTGGAGCGGGGGAACGTCGTGCTTCCCTGCCTGGTGGCCTCCACCGACCACACCCGTATCGAGATCTCGGCCATGGCCTGAGCGGTCCGTGCCGTCGAGCGGTCGGCCAGGCCATGCGATGTCCTTATCGCCCAGGTGGGCATTCCGGCGGCACCCGGTACATGGAGAACTCGAGTCGCAGCGAGTCGTCGGCAGGAAGGGCTATCGCCCGGGCCCATGGGCTCGTCGCCCAGCAGGCGGGCAGGAGAAAATACCGCCGGTTCGAATGGATCAGCAGACGCAGGCCGGTGTATCGGTAGCGGAACATCGCGTTCGTGTCCGTCAGCGTGGTCTCCCTGATCCCGGGGCCCTCCAGGTACAGACGCCGCGCCGCATAGACCACCGTGCTCCGTAGCCATTCCGGGTGCGCCCGGAACTGCTCGGCCGCCTCCCGTCCCCGCCCCTGCGCGTAGACCGTGACCGACCACAACAGCAGGACCAGGAGGAGAGCCGCGCAGACCGTTCGCTGGACGATCTGGTCCGTGGCGGAGGCCGTTCGCGGCGAGTTGACCCTGCGATACAACGAGGCGCTGTAGACCAGCACGAAGACGCCGAGGCCCAGGCAGATCGGCATGATGAGGGGGACCGAACGGTTCACCCACGACCATCCCCGTGACGAGCGGGGAGGAAGGCTTCACCCAGCCGGCTATCCACATGATGCCGAGGACGCCCGCGATTCCGCGCTCGACCACTACGGGGAGGGTCCCGGGGTTGAGGAACCGGCGGACAGCCGTTGGCGCTGAGAAGGATCTTAAGTGCAGAGAGCTGAAGCTGTTCTTGGTTGCGAAGCTTCCTTAGCTCGTTGCCTGGTCCGGCGTCGGCGTGCGGCGCGGATCTCGGCGTCGGCGACCTTGTCGTTGAGCAGCGCGTACAGCTGGGTGGTTTCGGTGGAGGCGTGGCCGAGGCGGCGGCGGACGGCCTCGATGGAGACGCCGGCGTTGATGAGTTCGGTGGCGTAGGCGTGGCGCAGCTGATGGATGTCGATCTCGACGCGTGCGGCGGTGCAGTAGGTCTGCCAGCGGTGGTGGGCGGCGTCGTAGGACAGCGGTCCGCCGCGGCCGTTGATGCTGGCCCGGAACAGCGGCCCGGCGGTGTAGCCGGTGCGGGCCAGGTAGAGCTTGAGCAGGGTGACGTAGCCGCGGTCGTCCAGCAGGACGGTGCGTACGCTGCCGCCCTTGCCGTGGATGCGGACATGTTCGTCGTCCAGGCGCAGATCGAGATCCTCCATGTAGAGACCGCACACTTCGGAGGTGCGGGCGCCACAGACGTAGGCGGTCTCGAACAGCACCCGGTCGCGCAGCCGGTCCAGTGGCAGGTCCTTGCGCGGCCGCCGCGAGCAAATCGCGGCCAAGACCTTGGCGACGTCGGCGGCCGCGGCCGGGCGGGGCAGGGCCTTCGGGACCTTGACGGTGTCGATCCGGTCCATCGGGTTGTTCTCGATGACGTCGGGGCAGAGTCGAGCGGGACACCGCAGCCGAGGCCAGCAACTGCCCGGGTTCCGCCACCGCGTGGATGAGTATCTCGTGGACACGGGCTGACTGGGCCTGGCAAGCTCTGTGGTCGCGCACCAGCGGGCGTGGCGGTTGGCCCAATCAGATTGCCAGGAATCGGCTCTTCTCTAGGGTCAATGCGCTGAGATTGAATGCCGCTGTGCAGATAGACATGTGGTTCGACCCGAAATGCCCTTGGGCGTGGAACGCCTCTCGCTGGCTGCTCGAGGTGGAGCAGGTTCGCGACGTTCAGACCCGGTTCCATGTGATGAGCTTGGCCATTCTGAACGAGCGTCGCGATGATCTGGAGGACTGGTATCGGGAGTGGCTGGGTGACACCCGCGCTCCTGTGCGGGTTGCGATCGCAGCTGAGCAGGCCTTTGGTAACGGCGTGCTCCGTGATCTCTACACGGCACTCGGCAACTTGATCCATCACGCCAAGATGCCTATCGGCCGGGAGCTCTTCACGAAAGCGCTGGTCGCGGTGGGACTGCCCGAACGGCTGGCGGATGCCGCCGACTCCGCAGAGTACGACGAGGCGCTCCTCGCCAGTCACCGCGCGGGCCTGGACCCTGTCGGGGAGAACCTCGGCACACCGGTGATCCACGTCCCCACCCCGGACGGGTCGGTGAACGCCTTCTTCGGGCCGGTGGTAACCCCGGCGCCCCGCGGCGAGGCGGCGGGACGGCTGTGGGACGGAATCCTCCTTACTACGGCGACCGACGGGTTCTTCGAGCTCAAGCGCGGTCGTACCCGTTCGCCACAAGTGGACTGATGAGCCTCCGAGCGCACGCTCGGGCTCGCCGAGTTGAGCAGCTCCATCGGCGACGGCACATTCTTCGCGACGTCGGCCCTGTACTTCACCGTGATCGTCGGCATGTCGGTGCCGCGGGTCGATTGTTGTGCACCAGGTTCCACGGGCCTGGGGAGTGTCCCCGTCTGATCCCCGAGGCGAGGGCCGGTAGGCAGGTAAGGCGCTGGCAGGCGAGGACGAACGCCTGAGCGCCCAAGGCCAGGTGCGCTCAATCCGCAGCTTCCGATGCCGGGCGTCGGAACCAGAAGCCACGGTCAACACCCCCGACCGGATCCTTAAGCGGATCGCCGTCCTCGCAGGTTCTCCGGAGGCACGGCTCCGCCGGCGGCGACGTGTATCGCCAACCCGCAGCTGCTGCTGGGCTGAGCACGAAACCTAGGAGTGATGATGAGCCTGGCCAGCCTCGGGCTGACCACAGAGCAGGAACGCCTCTACCGCTACCTGCTGCGCAAACCGCATGCCAACCTGGATGCGGCCGGCGTGGAGCTCGGCATGGCCGACGGGCGCGGCGTGGCCGCCGAGCTGCGCGCGCTGAGACTGGTGGACGAGGCGCTGACCGTGGTGACCCCGACCGCCGCCGTGGACCTGCTGGTGCGGCGGCGGGTGGAGCAGACCCAGCGGCAGCTCACCGAGCTGACCGTCGTCTGGGACGTGCTCAAGGAACTGACGGAGGAGCATCGCAGCGGCCGGCATGTGCAGATGGTCGAGCACCTGACGGACGGGCCGACCGTGACCCGGCGCATGTATGCGATGCTGGGCGACGATCCGGGCGAGTTCGTGCACATGAAGGAACGGGCACTGTACCGCGGGACCGAGTACGCCGCCGCTCCGTTCAAAGGCTTCCTGGCCGCCGGTCTTCGCAGCCGCACCCTGTTCTCAGCGCAGGCCCTGGAGGACCCCGAGCAGAAGCCGTACGCGCGGTTCTGGCACACGCTGGGGGACCTGCACCGGGTCACCACCGAGCCGTTCCGGCACCTGGCCGTCGTCAACCGGTCGGTCGCGTTCGTCCAGGCCGATCCCGCTGACCCGAAGGCAGGCGCGCTGCAGATCCGCCAACCTGGCGCGGTGGCGATGCTGGCGGAGGTCTTCGAGGGCATGTGGGCACGCGCCCGTGACCTGGACGACCTGCCGCTGTCCCCTGTCGAACAGCGGGTCCTGCATGCGCTGACCAGCCATGACACCGACGAGGCGGCAGCCCGTTCGATCAACGTCTCGGTCCGCAAGTTCCGTGCCCACGTCGCCGATCTGATGGCCCGCCTCGGTGCGAGCACCCGCTTCCAGGCCGCTCTGCTGGCCAGGGACCGCGGCTGGTTGTGACGCCCCTGGCGGGCACGCAGAATCTCGCTCTTCGTCTGCTGTGCCCGGTACGCGCGGTGTGCACCGAACCGACCGTGACCATCTGCGAGCGGTGGCGAACCCTAGGCGAGAATGACGGGAATATTCTCAAGTTGGACATTGAGGGTGTTGTACTAGGTGCATTGGTTGGTGTTGGGGCAGACCCGTGAGCCGGTGCCGGCCAGGACCTGGCCGATGGTGCTTTCCACGGCGAGGCGACCATGCCGGTGGACAGAGGGCCGGTGTAGGTACACCGCTGGGCTGGACCCGGCCGATGACGAGCGTGGGGAAGTCGACCGAGGCGCAGTCGTTCCACACGGTCGCGTTGGCGTGGGCGTGGCCGGAGGTGAAGTTGACGTCGATCTCGTTGTCGGCGTCCGCACACACAGCAACCGCCGGTTCTTGGGCGTGCGCGGGAGCGGCGGCGAGGACGGGCACGGTGAGGGCGGCGGCCAGCGCGGCGCAGAGCGCCATGACTTTTGCGCGGGCGAGCACGGCCGGGAATCGAGCAGAACGCATGGTTCGAGCCTCCTGACTACACGCGATTGAGGAGCGGGCCGCTGCAACGGTTGATGATCACGGGAGCCCCCGGGGCGCCGGGGGTGCGGGGTGGCCCATCCCCTTTCCCTCGGCCGGGGGTTCTTCGCATCCACGCTCCATGCGGCTCACGCAGGAGGGGCGGCCGGCGATCGACGCGGTGGTCGAGCGCGAGCGCCGGCTGCTGCGCCAGGCCGGCGGCGGCCCCGCTGTGATCCGGCCCCGCCGTGACAGGGCCTCGCCGTGCCGTCCGGGGAGCGGGGAGTGGAGGGGCGCTCGTTCAGGGCAGCGCGGGCTCGTCGTCCCACTGGGGGAGGGGCACGGTGCCGGACTGCCAGTCGCGGCGCAGGATGGCGTACGCGACTGCGTCGTGCACCGTGCCGTCCGGGGCCGGCCAGGCGCCGGGATGGGCCCCACTCTCGTGAAACTCACCGATCACCGTGAGCTGGTGAATCCTTGAGGAGCGGGGGAGTCAGGCGCGCCGGGATGGCATGTCGTTGATGGAGATGTCGGGTGGCGGGGCGGCGGGTTCGGGGGAGGGGAGTACCCGAGGCGCGAGTAGCGGACGGTCAGGCGCAGGCGGCGGTGACGTCAAAGGTGAGGAACCAACCTCGAACCCGAAGGCTTCGCCTGGCCGGAGCCCAACGCCTTCTACGTCGGTCTCGTCACCGTCCCAGACCCCGAAACGGTGAAGTACCGCGTGCATCGACCTCGCCACCACCTCTGCCATCCATCAGGCTGAGCTGGTCGCGCACCTGCAGGAGCTCGGTGTAACGCCCGCCGACGTGGGCCAGGGCGATGCCCCGTGGAAGGTGCTGGCCGACCCGGAGGGCGACGAGTTCTGCGTCCTCGGACGTGGCTGACGCGGCCGATCGGCTGCCGAGGGTGGCGGCAGCCATATGATCTACAAAGTAAAGGCGGTTGCTGAGAATAAATCACAGACCCGTCTTCAAACCAAGAAAGCATGGGCTTCGCCCATCCGCCAGCAACAACCGCGAGCCGTAGAGCACCGAGCTGGCGTCATCGAGAGGGAGGGGCCCGGCGACCCTCTTCGGGAACGCCTACTTGCGCAGGGGCCGCAGGGCGCGGCCCCAGGCGACGACCTGGTCCAGCATGGCGATGACGGCGTCCTCCTGCTGGGCCGACGGAGTGAGGATGCTGAAGTTCTCGAAGACCCGCGCCCCCGTGAACGGCGGATACGCGACAGATGTGCTGGTCACCGACGAACAGCGCGAGCGCCGCTGTGATGAGGGCAAGGCCGGCCAGCAGTACGGCGCGTGTGTTCGATCGCGCGGACACGCCCGGCCCCTGGGCGGGACCGGGCGCGTCAGGCGGTCGGCGTCAGGCCGGCGGGATCGCCTCCAGGACGCGCGCGGGGATCACCTGCACCCCGCTCGACTGGCTCGCCGGCGTCCTGCTCCCGCCGCTGACCAGCCACACCTGGGCCGAGTCCGGCGACTTGACGTAGGTGCCGTCGGCGATGCGGGTGGTCAGGCCGTCCCAGACGCGGGCCGGCACGGTCTGCGTCGGTCTCGGGCCGTATCCGGCCGCCTCCAACTCGGCCATGCTGTGGAAGTCCACTCGCGCGCCGCCGATGATCCCGCTCTGGCTGGACGAGCCCGCCTTCCTGAGCCGCGTACCGTCCGCGATCTTGGTCGGCATCGCGTTGAACACGCGAGCGGGGATGATCCGCACCAGCGGCTGCCAGTCGGCGCTGTAGCCGCTGTCGACCACCTCCTGGGGGTTGGCGAAGTTCACCCGGGCGTTGCCGATGACGGCTGCCACCGGCGTGCCCTGGGCCTGTACCAGCGTGCCGTCGATCGGCAGGTCGTCGCGGATCTCGCTGAAGGCTCGCAGGGGAATGGCCCGCACCTTGGACAGCCAGTCGGTGCCGTACCCGGAATCGATGATCTCCTGGGGGCTGGCGAAGTTGACCCGAGCGCCGCCGACGAGCGCCGCCACGGGGGCGGACGCGCCGCCGCCGGTTCCCTGGAACAGGACCGAGTCCGACGGGACGCGGGGATGGGCGTCGAAGGCCCGCAGGGGGATGGCGCGGACCCTGGAGGCCCAGTTGTCGCCCTGGCCCACGTCGATCAGTTCCTGCACGTTGGCGAACGGGATGAACGCGCCGCCCACCGCCATGGCCACGGGCCCGGACACGCCGCCACCGGTGCCGTGCACGAGCGTGCCGTCGGCGGGGCTGAACCCGAGCAGGTTGTAGCTGCCCGCGCTGATCGCGACGACTCGCTGCCCCCAGTCGCCGCCCTGGCCGACGTCGATCACCTCCTGTGGGCTGGCGAAGGGGATCAGCGCGCCGCCGACCGTCATCGCCACCGGCAGGTCGACGGTCCCGGCCTTGGTCTGGACCAGGTTGCCGTCCGCCGGCACTCGGTTCATGTGGTCGCGGGCGTCGATTGACCAGTTCGGCACCTTGACCGGAGTGCCGCAGCTCACCGGGGCGTCACAGCTCTCCTGCCACAGCGGGGCGCCGCCGACGAAGACGTACACCCGGCCACGCTGGTCCACCGCCGTGGAGGCGTTGCGCGGGGTGGCCGGGCCGGCGTCGATGACGGCCTGCGTCGTCGGCCGGGACTGGGGCAGGCAGATGCGTCCGCGCAGGTGGACTGCCAGACCGGGGCGCCGCCGACGATCTTGTAGATGCGTCTCG
Organism: Nonomuraea sp. NPDC050691; assembly: GCF_040654455.1. Lineage (NCBI taxonomy): Bacteria > Bacillati > Actinomycetota > Actinomycetes > Streptosporangiales > Streptosporangiaceae > Nonomuraea > Nonomuraea sp. NPDC050691. The sequence goes on along the minus strand of NZ_JBFAIA010000016.1, from coordinate 90,259 downwards.
TGTCCGTGGTGGCCAGGACGGTTCCTTCGGCCAGGCCGTGGACGGAGGTCACCGGCGCGGGGCCGGACGACGGCGGGTTCACGGAGCCGCCGCTGCCGGCGCCGCCGCTGGGCGTCACGTACTTCCAGTCCCGGCAGTAGCTCTCGGGGAGGGATCCCGCCGGGTAGTCGCCGCGGTCGGGCAGAGGAGGCGACGTTCGGGGCCCTGCGCGAGAGCGCCGAGACCTTCCTGGCCCGTCCCCGCCAAGCCGTCCGGGCGGAACTGGACTCCTACGCCGGCTACCACGGCCGAGTGCCGCCCGCGCTGGCCGGGCTTGCCGACGTCCTCAGTGCCCGGCACGCGGTCCTGGCCACCGTGGCGGCCTACCACCACGCCGCCGTCGGCGCGTATTGGAGAGGCATTCACGCCCACCTCGACGCCGAACGAGGTCAGCGCGGTACGATCATGCTCGACCGTGGTGTCGACGGTCTCCTGTCCAGCCTGCATCGGACCATCCGGTGGACGGTGACTTCACCTTGAACGGACGGGGTCTGGTGCTGACGCCGTCCTTCTTCCTGCGCAACCCCGCGGTGATGCACGACGCGAACGATCCGGCCGAGTGCATGCTGATCTACCCTGCCGCGGTCGGCCTCGGCCAGGTCGCGCATGTATGGACGGGCGAGCCGTCTGCGGGGGCGCTGGGCAACCTCCTAGGGCGCACCCGCGCGTCGGTGTGCTCACCGCCATCGCCGACGGTGTGGCCACCACCGGCGCTCTGGCCCGCCGCCTGGGCATCTCCTCGGCGGCGGTCAGTCAGCACACTGCCGTGCTGCGGGAAGCAGGGCTGATCACGACCCGTCGGCATCACGGTAACGTCCTGCACAATCCGACCCAGACCGGTCTGGCCCTCCTCGACCGGCCCTACGCCCTGCCTGGCGGTCACGTACCGACCGGCCTCTCGCGCTCATCGGCCCCAGGGGGTGCCGCCGCGACCCGCTCGTGATTCGCTACGGCCGGCAGACCGGAGGATTCCGCGATGTCAATCCCCTGGAAGCGTGGAGACGGTGTTTGCCACAGCGGTCCTCAGCAGGGCCGATGAAGCTTTCCTCTTCTCGATCATGTGGCGCTCGGATGTTATGGGCGCCGGGCCGTCGTTGGTGCTGTGCCGCCGGGTGGTGTTGGAGAAGTGCGCGATCCAGGTCGCCATCTTTGGACGAGCCTCCGGCCCTGGTGAGGAACCGGGGGCGGTGCACATACTCGACTGCGGCGCCGCGGGGAAGGAGACCTCCGGTCAGGGGCGGCCGAGGTCGAGGTCGCGGACGCGGATGATGGCTGCGGCGCGGTCGGCCACCTGGAGCTTGGCGAAGATGCTGGAGATGTGGTTGGCGACCGTTTTCGGAGCGATGGCCAGGTGGCGGGCGATCTCGCCGTTGGGGTGGCCGGTGGCGATGAGGCTGACATGTTCGGTGTGCCGGAGTCGGCGGTGTACGGGCACCTGGACAGGACCGAGACCGTAGGTCAGGGCAGGGTCAGGATGCGGGGGCCCTGGTCGGTGATGGCGACGGTGTGTTCGATGTGGGCGGCCCGGCTGCCGTCGGTGGTGCGCAGGGTCCAGCCGTCGTCGCCGGTGCGGTAGGTGTCTTGCCCGCCGGCCATGAGCATGGGTTCGATGGCGAGGACCAGGCCGTGGCGCAGGGGGAAGCCGCGGCCGGGGCGTCCGCGGTTGGGGACGTGAGGGTCTTCGTGCATGCGGCGGCCGATGCCGTGGCCGCCGAAGTCGGCGGGCATGCCGCAGGCCGCCTTGCGGGCGACGGTGTCGATGGCGTGGGAGATGTCGCCGATGCGGCTGCCGACCTGAGCGGCGGCGATGCCGGCGTCGAGGGCTTGTTGGGTGGCGTCGATCAGGTCGAGGTCTGCGGGGCGCGGAGTTCCGACGGTGAAGGTGATGGCCGCGTCGCCGGCCCAGCCGTCGAGCTGGGCGCCGCAGTCGATGCTCACCAGGTCGCCGTCTCGCAGCCGGTAGCCGGTGGGGATGCCGTGCGACACGGCGTCGTTGATGGAGGTGCAGATCACGGCGGGGAAGGAGACCGGGGCGAAAGGCGGGCGGTAGCCGAGGAAGGGGGAATCGGCCCCTGCCTCGGCCAGAACCGCGCGGGCCGCCTCGTCGAGTTCCCGCAAGGACACCCCTACGCCGGCTGCTTCTCGCACTGCGGCCAGCGCGTGGGCGACCACGCGCCCGGCTTCCCGCATGGCGTCCATCGCGGCATCGGTCTTGATCTCCACCATGCGCTGTGACTCCCCGTCTTCATCGGACCCAATACTTATACCGGTATTAGTATCACGGTCGCGGTGGGGACTTCGTTGGCGCCGTGGGAACGCCTACGCGGCGCCGGGAGGAGTTTCCGCCGAGACCTTGCGCAAGATCGAAACCGGCGAGGCTCCGACCCTGGCCTTCTTCACCGCCAGGCGCCGCTGCGCAGGTGGGCCTCGGGATCGGTTCCCGCGGCGAGCAGGGGAAGTCCGGCGCGGTCGGCTGACGGGGGACCGGCGACGGGTGAGTCCAGTGTCAGGCGACTGTTACTCCGCCTTCGGTGGAGTCGGTGGAGCGGCTGAGTTCCTCCGAGGCGTCGAAGTCGTCCTGGACGCGTTGGCGCCCGGCGGTGACCAGGCGTAGCGCGTCCGAGCCGAGCAGGATGTGCACGGGAGGCAACCTGTCGCAGCGCCGGTCGTAGCCGTGATGAGTGCTCGGCCCGGTCCTTGTGCCCGGCTGGGGTGCCCGCGAGGGCGAACAGATGCCGCCGCACACCAAGCGCCGCCCCTGCCCGCAGTGCGATGTCCCCGCCGGCTGTGCCTGCCGCGCCCGCGCCGGGAAGTGCCACACCGTGCGGTTCATCCTCGTGGCGTCGCTGCGCGGCGAACTCACCGTGCCCGTCCCGGCCGAGCGCCGGGCAAGAGATGGACGCAAGGGCCGAAGGTCGCTCCGGCGGCGCCGGAGACGAACGGGGTGCCGATCCGGATCGGCTACGCACGCTGGTCCACGGCCGCGCAGGAGCTGCAAAGCCAGCTCGACACGCTCGCGGCGGCGAAGTGCACGCGGGCTCCGTGCATCTTCGCCGTGCTCGCCGGCACCGGCCGGTCCCTGAGCAGGCACTGCCCGAGCACTTGGCAGGTTTCTCCCGTATCCCGGCGGTCCTGTCGGTCGCACCAGCCGCCACCTGTGGCGTTCGTGCAGGTGGACGCTTAGTGGGCAGGTTACTGGCGCGGCGGTGATGTGGTTGGTGAACGGGCACACCGCGCGCAGGGAGACGTCATGGGCGAGCGGGGACGCGCAGGGCTGAGCGGTGGCCCCAGGTGGCCCAGCGCCAGAGCCATTCGAGGGGGCCCTGGCGGTAGCGGCGCAGCCAGAGGGTGGAGAACAGCCACTGGGCCGCCAGGATGGCTCCCGCGGTCTGGAACGCCACCGACGACGACTGGCCGATCGGCAGGCCGAGGAGGTGGCCGGCCGCCAGTACGAGGAGTGTGGCGGTCAGATAGTCGGTCAGTGCCATCCGGCCCAGTGGCGCGAAGACGAACTGCAGCGCCGGTCGCAGCGGCGTTCTGAGCAGGGTCAGCAGGACGCACACGTATATACCGGCGAGCAGCAGGTCGGCCAGGGTGGTCGTGGTGGGCAGGTACGTCGTGGTCCCCACGGCCCGCATGCCGGCCTGTACCCACAAGGTGGCGGCCAGCCCTGCCGTGAAGACCAGGCCCAGCAGGAGCGGCCCTCGGGTGGACGTCTCGATCTTCTCGATCACGCCGTAGCGGACCAGTGCCGAGCCCAGCAGGAACAGCCCGGCGATCAGCAGAGGTCCGCCCCCGCTGATCACCGCCGCCGTCACGAGCAGAGCGGACAGGCCCGCCACGGCCCAGCGCGGCAGCCAGGTCGAGGGCAGCAGCGCCAGTATGCCGGCAATGGCGTAGCGGGTCAGGATTTCGCCCGGCCACAGCAGCATGTGCACCAGGCCGACCGCGAGCAGCGCCAGAAGCCGGCGCAGCAGGACCAGCCAGGGGCGGGGGACACGGTGCGCGGCGGAGTCGTGCAGCAGCGAGAATCCGATCCCGAACAGCAGGGAGAAGATCGGCAGGCCCAGCCAGGGGTCCCAGTCGCCCATGGGTTGTGTCGCCAGGGCGGTGCTGTCGTTGGCTATCAGCTGGATGTTGGCGAGCAGGATCTCGCACAGCGTGAACCCGCGCAGGACGTCGAGCGCGGCGATACGTGGTCGGCCGGGGGAGGTCATCGCGAGGTCTCCAGTGCCGTCGCCTCGGCGGGGGCGAAGGGGAGGCCGGGGCGTCCGGCGTTCGGTCCCGGATCGTGATCTTCATAGAGCATGGGCCTCATCCTGCGGATGCGGCCCGATGCGGACATCGACCACAAGTACGGTGTTGCGGTCTGCGACCGTACTTTGGGCCGATTCAGCGTAGACGCCGGCCGCCCAAGGGGTCGGCGTACTTCCAGCACACGATCAGCACACGATGTCGTCCCCGGGCCATGCGCCGAGGCAGTGATCCGCCGGCCCCCTCCGTCGGTCAGCTCACCACGCCGGATTCCCACGCCCAGGCTGCGATCCCCACCCGATTCTTGACGCCGAGCTTGGCGAAGATGCTGCCCATGTGCGTCTTGACCGTCGACAGCGACAGGAACAGCTCCGCGGCCACCTCCTGGTTGGAGCGCCCCCTGGCCACCAGCCGTACGACGTCCAGCTCGCGGTCGGTCAGCGGGTCGTTCGTGGGGGATGCCGGGGCCTGCCGGGGCTGGGCCAGGTGCCGCAGCAGCCTTACCGTCACCGACGGCGACACCAGCGCGTCGCCCGCCACGGCCGCCCTGACCGCCTCGATGAGCAGCGTGGGACCGCTGTCCTTGAGCAGGAAACCGGTGGCGCCGGAGCGCAGCGCGCCGTAGACGTACTCGTCCAGGTCGAACGTGGTGACGATGACCACCCGCAAGGGGTTGTCCACCCCGGGACCGGCCAGAACGCGGGTCACCTCCAGCCCGTCGAGCTTGGGCATCCGTATGTCGAGCAGGCACACGTCGGGGCGCAGCCGCCTGGCCTCCGCCACGGCCTCGGCCCCGTCCGCGACCGCGGCCACGACCTCCATGTCCGGCTGGGCGTCCACGATCATCTGGAAGCCGGTGCGTACCATCTGCTGGTCGTCGGCGATGAGAACCCGAATAGTCACGGCCCCACTCTAGAGATCAACCGTCCGGCCGAGGCGGCCATGAGGCAGGGCCGATCCGGCACGCCGTACCTGCCCAAGCCGGCCGGCGCCCACCCGGTCGGCACCACATCCCTGCACCTGAGCGACGCCTCCCGCCCCGACCCGTGGGTCCCCGCGGCCAGGACGAGGGAGCTCATGGTCTCCCTGTGGTACCCGACGGCGGCGCGTATGGGCGCCCCCTCGGACGACGGCACCTGGAAGCGCGACTGGGGGCACCTGACCGGGTGGAAACGCTGGCTGGTGGTGAAGGGGGCGCTGCAGGTCACGCCGGGTCCGGCAGGTCCATGAGCGCGAGCTGGGCCGGGTCGACCACGGCGGTGATCTCGGTGATGCGGCCGTCGGCGACGGTGAAGGCGAGGACGGACAGCGGGGTGCCGTCTTCGTTCCAGGAGATGACGCCGGGTTGGCCGTTGACGGTCGCCGCATGTCCTCGTGCCGCGCTGCCGGCCACTCGGGCGCGGGTGGCGACTTCGGTGGCTCCGAGCGTGACGAACGGGCCGTTCGGGGTGTGGACGGTGAACTTCACTTCGGGGTGGAGAACCTGCAGCAGCCGCTCGAACTGACCGTCGCGGGCCGCGGCCAGGAAGGCTTGGACCACCTCGCGTTGTTGTCGTCCGGCGCTTGCCGGCTGCTGGGCGGTTCGTACTCTCCTGCGGGCGCGGCTGGTGAGCATTTTGGTCGCGTCGGCGGACTTGCCGAGAATGGTGCCGATCTCCTCGTAGGGCACGGCGAACACGTCGTGCAGCACGAACGCCAGTCGTTCGTTCGGGCGCAGCGAGTCGAGGACCGTCAGGAGCGCGAGGCCGACGGAGTCGCCGAGTGCCACGAGGTCTTCGGGAGCGGGGGCGTCGTCGGCGTGTGATCCGAGCAGGCGGTAGGCGACCGCTCGGAGCCGGTCACGCTGGGACTCGAAGGCGTCCACGATCGGATCCGTGGGATGGGTGCCTGGCATGGTGTTACCTCCGTGGAAGCTGCTCCGTCATAGGGATGACGGGCACATGCCCCGCAACGTAACCCGATGAAGGAGAGCACTTTCCCATGGAGAACCGTCTCAAGAGCAAGAACACGCTCAACCCCGATGTGTGGACCGCGGTCCAGCACCTGCAGAAGGCGATCGCCGCCGGGGGCGTCGACCCGAAGCTGCTCGCGCTGGTCCACCTGCGCGCCAGCCAGATCAACAGCTGCTCGGCGTGCGTCTACGCCAGTGTCGCCGGAGGCAGGAAGGCCGGTGACACGGACGAGCGGCTGCACAACGTGGCGGCGTGGCGTGAGGCGCCGTTCTACTCCGATGCCGAGCGTGCGGCGCTGGCGCTGGCCGAGGCCGCCACCCGGTTGCAGGATGATGCGGAGGGTGTCACCGACGAGATCTGGGACGAGGTCAACGCCCATTTCACTGAGGAGCAGATCGGCGCGATCAACCTGGAGATCGCGCTGACCAACTTCTTCAACCGGATCAACCGCACCATCAAGGAGCCGGCCGGCAAGACCTGGGGCTGAGCCCGGCGTGGCTCTTGCCCGCTGACCGCGCGGTGGTGACCGGGTTCGCCGGAAGATCCTGGCGATCTCCCGGCGAGCCCGTGCTGCGCCTGGTGTGGACGGCGCCGAGCAGGGAGACGCCGAGTGAGCTGCCCATGTTGCGCAGGAAGGTGGACACTCCGGTGCCGGCGCCCAGGACCACCGTGGCGCCGAACATGGCGAACCCCGAGATGAAGGCGACGGACCCGGCCACAGCCAGCGCCGCCAGGCCGAGGATCTGCGGCGAGCTTCAGTCGTACTGGGTGCCGTCCCAGCTGGTGATGAGCACCAGCGCGGTGCCCCACCAGATGCCCGCCATCGAGAGATCCTCCTCGCCCGGTGGGCGGACAGACTCAGAAGATCATGGCCCACGAGTTATCTTCCCTAAGATAAATATCGCTGTAGTGCTATGCATCTGGAGGCGTGATGGAGTTGAACTCGCTCAGGCAGTTCCTGGTGGTGGCGCGGCTGGAGCACCTCAGCGGCGCGGCCGAGGAGCTTCGCGTCGCCCAGCCGTCGCTGAGCCGTACCATCGCCCGGCTGGAGAGCGAGTTGCGCACGCCGTTGTTCGACCGGAGCGGCCGGCTGCGGCTGAATGACGCGGGCAAACTCTTCCGCGATTACGTCGAACGCTCCCTGGGGGAGCTGGATGCTGGGCGGCGAGCCCTCGCCGAGGCCGTCAGCGAGGGTATGGGCACCGTACGGCTCGCGTCGGAGACCTTCCTCACGCTCACCGGGCCGCTGGCGGCCTTCAAGCGGGCTCATCCGAGCATTGAGGTCGAACTGCGGTGGATGGCGGCCGAGGACATGGGCCGTCACCTGCGGGCCCAGGACGTCGACCTGTGCGTCGCCTCCCAGCCCATCTCCGCTGACGGCCTGGAGGCGGTCCAACTGCTCGATGAGGCGGTCGGTGTGGCCACACCGCTCGACCATCCGTTGGCGAGCCGTACGTCGGTGAGCATCGACGAGCTCACCGGCCAGTCCTTCGTCAGCGCCCGCAAAGGGCACTGGCAACGCCGCCTCCTGGACCGGCTCTTCGCCGCACGAGGGCATACCCCCAAGATCGTCTGCGAGGTCGACGAGCCCAGCGCCATCGCGGCCCTGATCAGCGCGGGGCTCGGCATCGGTCTGGTCCCCGCCTTCGCCTGGACCGCCTCCACACGGGTCCCCGCCGCCTGGGTGCCCGTCGACAGCCCTGACTGCCGACGCGCGGTGACCTTGTACTGGGGCACCGGAAGCCACCTGTCCACCGCCGCCCGCCTGATGCGCACCACGATCGCCAACTGGAACTGGATCACCGGCGAACCGCAGGAGCAGCGCTGAGGACGCCGGGCGCCCTGCCGGCGACATCGGCGCCGCCCGCTCCTGCAGCCTGGCCTCGACGATCAGCTGTCTGGGAATGGTGGCACCATCCCTGCCCGGGCCGGCCCCGCGCCGACCTTGGACAAGACCGATGCCGGCAGCGACCCGAGAATGGAATAGGCCTTCTCGTGGGCATCCGGCGGCTTCGGCGAACCAGTACGCCATCGAGTTCCAGCCTGAGGCGGAATGCGAAGTCCGCCGCCCGTTCATCCGGCGAGGTCAACGGCGTCGGGCTCTGCCGTGACATCCACGGTGGAGAAGCCGTCCTTCACAGCGCCCGCACGCAGCAAGCGTGTCGTGACCGCTTCCAGGACCGCCTGTCGGGACCGCTCCCTGGTCATTTTGTCCAGGCTCCCACGCCCTTCCCCTCGCGGATCGGGACATGTCACTGAAGATCGTGGGATCTCCTGACGAAGTTCATCTGGGCGTGCGCGGCGCTCTGCCAGGGGAGTCTCTCCGTGGGTTGAAGGTGATCAGGCGGACAGCGGCTGGGCTTGGGCGCGCAGCGGCGCCAGCGCCTCGGACCAGGCGATGATCTCCTTGAGCATCCGGTCCAGCGCGTCGGCGTGGTGCGGGGCGGGCGTGCAGGTGCCCGGCTGGGTGGGGTCGCGCGGGTCGGTGAAGGTGAAGTCGGTGAACATCGACAGCGCGACCTGGGTGGGCACGTCGGCGATTCTCAGTTCCCCCATGACCTGCCGGAGCTGTTCGACGGCGCGGGTGCCGCCGTTGGTGCCGTAGCTGATGAATCCGGCGGCCTTGTCCTGCCATTCGGCGTGCAGGTAGTCCAGGGCGTTCTTCAGCGCGGCGGGGAAGGAGTGGTTGTACTCGGGGGTGATGAACACGTACGCGTCGAACGCCGCGACCGCCGCCGACCAGCGGTGGGTGTGCGGGTGGGTGTAGGCGCCGAAGGCGGCCGGGACCGGCTCGTCCAGCAGCGGCAGGCCGAAGTCGGCCACGTCGAGGAGGTCGAGAACGGCGCGGCCGGCGGCGACGGCGGGGTGGGTGGCGGCGGTGTCCAGGACCCAGCGGGCCACGGCGCTGCCGCGGCGGCCGGGACGGGTGCTGCCGACGATCAGGGCGATGCGGGTCATCAAGGTCTCCTTGGGCTGATGGTCGAGCGGTTTCACCGGGACCGGTAGGTCCCGGCCGGTTCCAGGTAGGTCACGGTCGGCGGGTGGGCGCAGATCTCGTTCAGCGCGGCCCGGTAGCGCTGGAAGGAGGGCAGGTGATGGTGGGCGGCCTCGGCCGGACCGCCGTCGGACTCGATGACGGCCATGAACCGGCCGGTGCCCTCCAGGCGGAAGGTCTCGTAACGCAGCCGTGGCGGTCGGGTGCGCTCCAGGTCCGCATAGACCTGGTTCAGCAGCTCGAGGCTGTGGTCGATCAGTTCCGGCCGGACGGTGTAGCTGATCATCACGCGCATGGCGGGGTGCTCCTTGGGGGCAGGGCGGCCTCGGACCGTCTTTCGTCGGACAGTCTGTATTTCGATGCACATGCTGTCTTTCGTCGGACGACTTGTCAAGCGAAGTGGTACGCTCCTGGGTATGCCTCCCACGCGCAAGTACGAGCAGCGGCTGAGGGCCAAGGCCGCCGACCAGACCCGGCGGCGCATCCTGGACGCCGTCTACCAGTGCCTGATCGAGACGCCCTCCGAGCAGGTCGGCATGGACAAGGTCGCCAAGCTCGCCGAGGTGTCCCGCTCGACGATCTACACCGTGTTCGGATCGCGTGCGGGCCTGTTCGACGCGCTCGGCATGGACCTGCTCCACCACGGAGGCTTCACCGACATGGTCAACGCCGTCCTGCAACCCGACGCCCGGCGCGGACTTCGAGAAGGCATCACCGGAAACGTGCACATGTACGCCGCACGCCGCGACGTGCTGCGCACCTTGTACTCCATGGCGCAACTCGACGCCGACGCCGTCGGCGGCACCGTCCGCCGTCTGGAGGACGGCCGCGCCCGGGGCATGAACGACCTGGCCCAACGCCTGCACGATCAAGGCGCGCTACGCGACCAGCTCACCGCCGACCACGCCGGTCACCTGCTCTGGCTCCACACCAGCTTCGACGCCTTCGACCTGCTGTTCAGCGGACGGTCCCTGCCGGCCGACACCGTCGCCACCCTGCTGGCCGACGCCGCCGAACACGCCCTGTGCCGCCCCGGAACTTGACTGCGCCTGGCCGCGCTGACGCCGTGACCCACGACCAGGGCGCCTCCGCCCCGTCGAGGTTCCTGGGCGGTGCGTCTCAGGTCGCCAGGCCCCTACGGTAGGCGTAGACCACCGCCTGTACGCGGTCGCGCAGGCCGAGCTTGGTGAGGATGCGCGAGACGTACGTCTTGACGGTCTCCTGGCTGATCACCAGGGTGGCGGCGATCTCGCTGTTGGACAGGCCGTCGGCGATGAGGCGCAGCACCTCCAGCTCACGCGGCGTCAGCGCGGTCTCGTCCGGCGTGTCCTTGACGGGGCGGATCCGGGACGCGTACCTGCCGACGAGCTTTCGCGTCACCTCGGGGGCCAGCAGCGCGGCGCCCGAGGCGACGGTGCGGATGCCGTGCAGGAGCTGCGCCGGTGGGGCGTCCTTGAGCAGGAACCCGCTCGCGCCGGCCCGCAGCGCCTCGTAGACGTACTCGTCCAGGTTGAACGTCGTCACCACGAGCACCTTGACGGGGTCCGCCACTCCGGCGCCGGCCAGCCGGCGGGTCGCGGCGATACCGTCGAGCACCGGCATCCGGACGTCCATCACCACGATGTCGGGGTTCAGCCGGCGGGCGAGATCCACCGCGGCGCGGCCGTCCCCGCACTCGCCCACCACCTCCAGGTCGGGCTGGGCGTCGATGATCGTCGCGAAACCGGTGCGGATCAGCGCCTGGTCGTCGCAGACCAGGACCCGGAGCGGCGCGGTCACGACGGGCTCCCCGCGGGGATGCGGGCCCGTACCACGAAGCCGCCCTCCGCCGGCCGGTCGGCGCTGAACTCGCCGCCCAGGGCGTCCACCCGCTCGCGGAGCCCGGCCAGGCCCCGCCCGCTCCCGCCGGGGGAGTCGGCGGCCGGGAAGCCGGAACCGTCGGTGCTCACCGCGACGCTGATCTCCTTCTCCCCGTAGCGCACCCGGACCGTGGTGCGGCTGCCACAGGCGTACTTCAGCGCGTTCGTCAGGGCCTCCTGCACGACCCGGTAGGTCACGAACTCGGCACTGCCGGCCGACTCCGCCGGACTGCCCTCCTCGGCGAACTCCACCGGCTGCCCGGCCTGGCGGGTCTGCTCCACGAGCGTGTGCAGCTCGCCGGCGGAGGGCATGCCGACGTCGGCGTCGTGATCGGCTTTGAGCAGGTCGAGCATGTGCCGCAGGTCGGTGATGGCCCGTCGGCCGGTGTCGGTGACGGCGCTCAGCGTCGCGTCGAGACGGTCGGGGACGGCGGTCAGGTAGCGGGCGGCCTCGGCCTGCACGACCATCGCCGTCACGTGGTGCGTCACGACGTCGTGCAGTTCGCGGGCGATCCTGGTGCGCTCGGCGGCGCGGGTGGCCTCGGCGACGTGGCGGCGGCGTTCCACCTCGGCGGCGCGGGTGGAGCGCAGCCAGCCCCCGATGCCCCACGCCAGGGCCAGGGCCAGGTAGAACACCACGTAACCTTCCACTCTCTCGGTCGCGCCGAGCCGGGCGAGCGTGAGCGCCAGCGGCACGTACGCCAGGGAGAGGAGGACCATGGTGACGCGCCGGTGGCGCTCCAGGTGGGCGCCCGCGCTGATGAGCGCGATGGGCATCGCGTTGCTCGCGAACACGTGATAGGCGCGGAACTGGTCGAGGACGAAGCCGAGCGACACCAGAGCCAGACACACGGCCGGCCACCGCCGGCGCACGGCGAGCGGAAGGCACTCCAGGGCGATCACCACGAACGCCAGCGCGTCGAAGGGACGGGCCGGCAGGTCGCCGACCTGCGTCCCCTTGCCGTGGAGCGCCGGCAGGAGCGACGCGACGGCCAGCAGCAGCCCGAACGGTGCATCGCGGACCGCCACGTCGCACCGCCGCCACAGGTCCGTGAGCCGCCGTGGATCGATCATTGGGCGAGGGTAGCGGTCGCGCCGCGACGGCGCGGCACCACGTTGCCGCGCCGGCGGGCCAGCCACATGAACGCGACCGTCAGCAGCAGCCCGAACACCACCGCGTACGGGCTCGCCTCGGGCCCGAACTCGCCGCCCGTGAGCAGGGCGGGGCCCGACGTCACGCCGTGCAGCAGCCCCTGCGTCGCACCGTTGCCCGAGACCTCGGTGCCGAAGATGCCGGCCGCCGCGAAGTTCCAGCCGAAGTGCACGCCGATCGGCACCCACAGGGTGCGGGTGGCGGCGTAGGCGGCGGCGAGCATGCCGCCCGCCTCGATCGCGATGGCGATCGCGCCCCACAGGTCGGCGTGCGGGTTGAACAGGTGCGACAGGCCGAACAGCAGGCCGGTCAGCGCCAGCGCGAGCCATGTCCCCGTGCGTTCCTCGACGATCCTGAACAGGATGCCGCGAAACAGCAGTTCCTCCGTCACCGCGGCGGCGGCCATGAAGCCGAACAGCCCCGCCGCGCCCGCCGGCGAACCCTGGCCGTCGATCCGGTAGCCGCCCACGAGAGCGATGTTCACGATGACGGCCGCGAACAGCGCGACACCGATCAGCGTCCCTCGTGCGAGGGCGCGGGCGGCGCCTTGCGCCGCCACCTCCACCGGTGCGCGACGCTCGGACCACCGCACCGCCCGGGCGTACACGAGTACGGCGAGCACGGCCGTCGCGACGCCGAGGAGCAGGGTGAGCAGCGGGCTCCCCTGCACCGCGCCCACGATGGTGGCGCCGGCGAAGGCGACCAACGCGACGGGCACGAGCTGTTTCAACAACCGCATGACGACTTCCTTACGTAGGGGCTTGCGCGAGCTGGAGGTGGGGGACTGCGCGACGGGAGGCCGTCGCTACGCCGAGAAACGTTAGGGATTCGGCGGCCTGGAATCGTCCCCGTGCGGTGGACATTCGGGAGTAGCTCGCACGGGGGACAGGCACCCATGCGCCTTGTCGTACGACGAGGCGCACATCTCCGGCGGCGTCCGGACCGCATGACACAGCGCGGCGGTCGCGGCCCGCTCCCGGCGAAGGCCGCACGTGTCCCCCGTACGAGCTACCGGCGAATGTCCACCGTGCGGGGACGATCCCTGATCGTCCGATCCGTAGCGTTACGACGCAGCCACGGACGCTCCGTCCGCTTCCCGCTGCACCGCCGTGCGCATCACCCCCGGCGTCGACTCCCGCACTGGAGGACCCCATGCTCCGCAAGATCAAGGCATCCGTTGTGGCCGCGCTGTGCTGCACCGCGCTCGGCGCGGGGGCCGCCGGCTGCGACGGGGACGCGATGGAGAACCCGGGTGTGTTCCTATGACCGGCTCGGCGCGGGCGCGAGCGACCAGCCGGAAGGGCCTCAGAACTTCTCCAGCACGGGGAAGATCCTGACGGGGGTGCTCGAGCGGGTCGCCGGTGACGACCCGGTCGTCTTGGCCGGTCACTCGCTGGGCGGGCTGATCGCCGCCAGGTACGCCCTCGGCCACCAGGACCGGGTCAAGGGGCTGGTCCTGATGGACGCCACACCGCCCACGATGCCGGCTGACATCGCGAAGTCGATCCCGGAGTCCGCCACCGGCCCGGCGGCCGAGTTGCGCGCGCAGAACCTCGCGCTCTTCCAAGGCCAGAACCCGGAGAAGCTCGTCATCACCGACGGCAAGGTCCGCTCCGCCGGGAACATCCCGGTGGAGGTGATCCAGCACGGGAAGCCGTACCTCCAGGCCGTCCCCGAGTACGGGTCACGTCTGGAGAAGGCGTGGTCCGCGGGACAGCGCAAGTGGCTCGCGCTGTCCAGCCGCAGCGAGCTGAGCACCGCCGCCGACAGCGAGCACTACATCTACGTCGACCAGCCCGATGTCGCCGTCCAGGCCATCGCGCGTCACCGCGCAGGCCGCCCGTCAAGCGCATGGTGAGTAACGGGCCCGGCCCTTCTGGTGCACCATCGATCGCGGTCCCTGGCCTCGGCGGAATCCGGCGCCGGCGCGGCTCCCTTGTCGAACTCAGGATTGACCGCAGCTCGCGGGGCAGAACCTGACCTCGGGGTAGCGCGATGACGGCTTGTCCAGGAAGGGCTGCCGCTGCGACTTCAGGTGCTGATCGAGGAAGGCCGCCACGTAGGTGCGGGTGAGCTCGATGGCGCGCGCCGCGGGCAGAACCCCGGAGGCGGGCTTGATGCCGAGGGCGGCGGCCATCAGAGGAGCGTCGGTGAAGGACTGGTGTTCCGCGCCCGTCAGCACGAGCCATCGCTTCCACCCGGTGAGCAGCTTCCAGTCGCGGTCCCAGGAGGTGTCGCGGCCTCCGGGGACGTGCTGTGGCGAACCCAGGAACATGAACGGCCGGGTGAACCCGTTCTTGGGGATGCGGGCGTAGGCGGTGCCGTCCATGTCGATCCCGGCCCGTACCCGGGAGTCCTTCACCATTGTCGCCATGGCGCTGGCCCCGCCGATCGACTGGCCGGCCATCGCGATGCGGGAGCGGTCGATCCGGTCGGAGCCGTGCCATGTCGAGGGCAGCTGGTCGAGCACGAAGGAGACGTCGGCCGCCCGGCCCGCGACCACCCCCGTGCCGAAGCCCGGGTCGGTGTCGCTGTCGCAGGCGAGGCATTCGGCCACGCGCCCGGCGGGGAGGGTCGTGGCGTGGCTCTCGTAGGTGTGGTCGATGCCGGCCACGACGTACCCGCGGCTGGCCAGATCCTCGGCCAGGGACGTGAGCGTGCTCATCGGATGGGTGAAGCCGGGGGAGAGCACCACCAGCGGAAGCCCCCGGCCGGTGGCTTCTGCGTCTTTGATGGCGTTCGTGCGCGTCTTGCTCAGCGTGTCGTCCGGGACGCCCGCGATCCGCTTGCCTTTCAGGAAGAGCTCTGACTCCTTCGGCGTCATGTACGGCGCCCGCCGCCCGTCGCGCTGCTTGGCCGGATACCACAGGGTGACCTTGAGCTCCCTGGCGTCGGCGTCGCGGTTCCACGGATCGGGGCGGGAGGTGTCCTTGAGGTACAGGGCGGTGGTGCCGACCGGATGGGGGCCGGTGGGGGCGGGCAGGGTGGCGGGGCCGGTCGGCGTGGCCGACGGGCCGGCGGCGGAGCGCGGCGGCGTGGGCGCGGAGCAGGCGGAGGCGGCGAGGACGACCAGTCCCGCGGCGACGGTCAGGAGGTGTCTCATCGAGAGGTCCCTTCACTTGTGCAGCAAGGTCAGGGCCTTGGCCAGGGCGGGGTCGCGCCCGGCGGCCGCGTCCTTCGGGGTCAGGGGCACGTAGTGGTCGGGGGGCACGCCGATCCGGTCGATCACCTCGCGGTCGGGCCCCAGGTGGTGCCTGACGGGGAAGCTCAGAGTGGTGTTGTTGCGCAGCAGATACGGCTGCGCCGGGCCGGAGATGACCCCGGCGGTCCTGGTGCCGACCAGCCCGCCGGCATGCAGGTCCTTGACCGCGGAGCTGAAGTGCTCGCACGCCGAGGCGCAACTGCGGTCGGTGAGCACCATCAGCGGCAGGTTGAGCAGCTCAACGGTGTCGTCGGTCCGCGTGGTCTCGCATCTGCCGTCCACGGTGCACTGGTAGGCGGTGACCTTGCCGTGGACGAACGCGCTCACCAGCCGGGTCGCCTCCAAGGGGCTGCCGCCGCCGTTGCCGCGCAGGTCCAGGATGACGCCGGTGAGGGTACGGCCGGTGCGCAGCCTGGTGATCGCCTTGAGCACCCTGTCCGCGGAGTCGGGAGCGAACCTGCGCATCCGCACATAGGCGATGCTGTCGTCCAGCAGCTTCGAGCTCACCACGTGCAGGCCGGCCAGATCCTGTTGGAACAGGCCGGGCTTGAGCGTCACGGTCCAGCGGCGGCCGGTGCTCGGCCGCAGCAGCCGCAGGCCGACCGGACGCGCTTGCGGGTATCGCGGGTACAGGGCGGCGATCGCGGGGGTGGCTTTCCCGTCGATGAAGGGCACCGAGGCGTTGATCGATTCGATGATGTCGCCCGGGCGCAGTCCGGCGGCCTGCGCCGCGCCACCCTGGACAGCGGTGACGAACAGCGGGGGGAGGGCGACGCCGGGATTGCCGTCCACCTGCGGACCGCTGACGTTCGCCTCGAGGCCCAGGCCGTAGCCGTCACCGTCGTAGTAGTCAGGCGGCCTTCTGATGTCGTGCGCCCAGCGGGCGTGATTGTCGCCGAGGGCGGCCACGATCGCCTCGAGAGTGACGACGGCCAGCCTCTCCCGCAGGTCGGGGACCTGATCGGTGGTCTTCCTGAAGGCGGTCTCGAAAGCGGTCCAGTCGGCTTCGCGGTCGCCGGTCAGCGCCGGCATGGTGGCCTCGGGCACGTCGTGCCCGTTGCGGTTGAGCTCCTGGGTCAGGGCGACGAATCCGGCGGTCAGCAGCGCGCGGGCGTCCAGGGTGGCGCCGCTGTAGTAGGTGCCGAGGATGCAGGAGTACGCCTGCTCGATGACCTCGATCGTGGTGGCCGTCTCCGCCCCGGCCGGTCCCTGCGGCCGCACGCAGGCCGTACCGGCCGCCGCGCTCCCCTCGCTGCGCGGCGGCGTCGGCGCCGTGCAGGCCGCCGCCAGGAGGAGGGCGAGCCCGGCGGCCGCGGTTCTCATCAAGGTCATGACAGGCGCCTCCGGATCCACCAGAAGGACAACCACGTCAGGCCGAGGGTGAGCAGGGCGTAGATCCCGGTCTCGATCCACTGGAACGGCCAGAAGCGCTCAAGAGGCTGGTAGGTCGCCTTCTGTCGGTAGCCGAGCCGGTTGATCTCCGCGGGGCACGCGCCCATCCCCGCCGACGACGACGGTGCGCAGGGTCCCGACGTCGTCGAGACCTGGACGATCCCGGTCCCGGGCGCGGGGCCGGCGAGCGGACGTCCGGACGGATCGACGAGATCGCTGGACAGGAGCCAGGCGCCCGCGTGGCCGGGAACAGTCGCCCTCAGGCGAATCTCCGCACGTCCGCCCTGGTCCCGGTTGATGCCGATGCCGTCCACGTTCGTCTCGCTGAGCTCGAAGGTCGAGGTGACCGGGGTGATGAGGTGGGGCCGGACCAGCAGCGGCATGGCGAGCTGGATCGCGGCGAAGACGACCAGTGTGAGGGCCATGGCGGGCAGTGTGCGGCGCACCAGCATGCCCACCGTCACGCCCAGGACGAAGGCGAACGCCGCATACCCCATCGGGGCGATTCCGCGCGCGCCGAACACCAGGGGAGCCATCAAGGCCAAGTCGCCCGGGGCCGACTTGTCCAGGGGACCGGACCACCAGGTCACCGCGAGGCCGCACAGGCAGGCGGCGGCCATGGCGACCAGGCCGGTGAACCCGAGCTTGACCGCCAGCCAGCGGCCGCGGGTGATGCTCTGGTTCCACACCAGCAGGTGCGTCCCGGTCTCCAGTTCGCGGGTGATCAACGGTGCTCCCCAGAAGAGCCCGACGACAGCGGGCAGGAGCAGCACGATGAGGCTGACGGCCATGAAGGGCATGTCGTACTCGTCGAAGAACCGGTCGTAGAAGCGGCGGCAGGTGTCGTCCTGAGTGCAGGCGGCGATACCGGTGGAGTAGTCGGAGGCCAGGTCCGGGCCGGTCAGGGCCAGGGCGATGGCGAGGACGACGAGCAGGGCGGCCGTCATCGCGGCCGAGCCGCGGAGCTGGCGCCAGGTCAGCCAGATCATCGCTGCACCTCCAGGGCGACTCGGTTCTCGGCGGTGCGCTTGTCCATGTAGGCGAGGACGAGGTCCTCCAGGGTGAGCTGGGTGACCGTCCAGGCGGGGTCGTGGATCGGGGCGTCGGTACGGATGATGTACGTGCTCTGCCGGTCGGTGTGGCGTGCGGAGATGACGTGCTGGCCGGCGGGCAGCCGGTCGGGATCTCGGCGTGGGCCGGCCAGCCGGTGATGGGTGGCCAGCAGTTCGTCGACCTCCCCGGCGACCTGGACGCGGGAGTCGACGAGCACGATCAGGAAGTCGCAGACCCGTTCCAGGTCGGAGACCAGGTGGGAGGAGAGCAGCACGCTGAGTTTGTGCTCGGCCGTGGCCTCCATCAGGCCCTGCAGGAACTCGCGGCGGGCCAGCGGGTCGAGCGAGGCGACCGGCTCGTCCAGGATCAGCAGCTCGGGCCGCTTGGCCAGACCCAGGGTGAGGGCGAGCTGAGCGCGCTGCCCGCCGGACAGCTTGCCCGCCCGATGGCCGGGATCGAGGCCGATCCGCGCGATCCGTTCCCGTGCCAGCGTGTCGTCCCAGCCGGGGTTGAGCCGGGCGCCTAACCGCAGGTGATCGGCGATGCTCAGCCCGGCGTAGGTGGGGGTGTCCTGGGCGACGAACCCGACCCTGGCCAACTGCGCCGGACTCTCGGCAGGCCGGCCGCCCAGCACGGTGATGCCGCCGGTCGTGGGCTGAAGCTGGCCGCCGGCCAGCTTCAGCAGCGTGGTCTTACCGGCCCCGTTGGGGCCCACCAACCCGACGACGTGGCCCGCCGGTATGTCGATGGTGAAGTCGCGCAGCGCCCAGCGCTTGCCGTACTTCTTGCCCAGCCCCTGGGCCTCTAAGACGGAACTCACGCTATGTCCTCCTGAGCGGCGGTCCGAAAGGTGGTCATGAAGAGGGCCTCGATGCTCTCGTCGTCGAGGCCGGCCCGGCGGGCCCTGGCCAGCCAGCGCTGCAGTTCCATCCGTAGCGGGCCGTGCGCGGCCAGGGAGGTGGTGGTGAGCGTCGCCGTCACGAACGTCCCCACCCCTGGCCGGGCGGCCACCAGGCCCTCGTGCTCGAGCTCCCGATAGGCCTTCAGGACGGTGTTGGCGTTGATCGCCAGATGCGTCACCACCTCCTTCACGGTCGGCAGCTGATCGCCCTCACGCAGCACGCCGAGCCGCAGCGCATGCCGTACCTGCTGGACCAGCTGCAGGTACGGCGACACCCCCGACCTGCCGTCCAGATAGAACTCGATCACCGAAGTTCCTCCATTTATCTACCTTCCTAGTACTATAGGCTCCTCCATGTTAAGGGATCATAAGGATCGCGTCCCGGTCTCGCCCGGCCCGCATCCTGCTCGACGCCTCCGAGGCGGTCGAGGCGGCCGACACCCGAGCCATCCGCAACGCCGGCGGTGAGCCGCCCCGTCACCTACGCCGACGCCGTCCAGACCTATCTCCGTTCGGCCGGGATCGCCGCCTCCTCCACGCGCATCTACCGCATCTCGCTGCCGTGCCTGGTGAGCCAGTGGGCCAGCACCGGACCGGCGACGCCGGCGCCGGAGACGAGAACCCGGATCGCAGCCCTGCCTGTCATTCAGCCCACCCGTACGGCGTGCATCGCGGTGAAGGCCAGCAGCGGGGCGGCCGTCCGCGGCGGATCCTCGAGCAGGGGCGAGTGCCCGAGACCGGGCAGCAACTCGACCTTCGCGCCCGGAACGGCGCGGTAGTCGGAGGCCGATGAGGATCGCCATCTGCGGTCGTCCTCGCCGAAGATCACCAGTAGCGGCTTGCCCAGGACCGTCAGCCGATCCGGGAGCGCCTGCTGCTCCATGTAGTGGCGGGTGGCCTGCATCGTCGCGGTGAGCGTGTGGTGCGTCATGGCGCGCACCTCGTCCAGGAGCTCTCGCGGGATCTCGTAGCCGGGGCGGCTGAAACCGGTGCTGGCGAACTGGCGGATCTGCTCGTCGGTCGGCGGCCACTGCGAGGGGCCGATCGCGGCGGACTCCTGCGGGATGAAGGCGGCCAGGCTGGGGCCGGTGTTGATGAACGCGAGCGCGGTCACCAGGTCGGGGCGCTGTTCGGTGAGAGCGGTGGCGACCGCGCCGCCGCTGGAATGGCCGACCACGATGGCGTGCTCGACGCCGAGCCGGTCCAGGGCCGCGCCGACCCTGCGCGCCTGGTCCGGGAGCGCGTAGCTGCGGTCGGCCGGTTTGGCCGACCGGCCGTGCCCGAGCAGGTCGATCCGGATGACGCGGTGAGATCCGGTCAGCAGCGGAACCATCGGGTCCCACGAACGGGTCGAGGAGGCGGACCCGTGCATGAGCAGGAGTGCGGGGGCGTCGCGGGGGCCGTCCTGGCACACGTAGATGTCGCCGTCGTCCATGGGCAGGATCGAACCCTCGGCGCCGTCGTTCACGTACGACCCGCTGTCAGAAACAGTCATGAGCCCACTGTCGCCGCCGGTACGCGCCGGTGGATTGGACGAATGTTCCCCTCCGCCGGCTCGCTAGCATGGGACGGTGCGGACGTTCATGCACGGTGCGACTGTGTGGGACGTCGCATGCCCGCAGCGCCCCAGCCGGGTGGCCGGTGTCACCATGGCCGGGTTCCGCGTCCGTGACATGGACGCGCTCCGGATGGTCCCGCACCCGGCCGTGACGCTCCTTCTGGACTTCGGCGCCGGTTCGCCCGTCGTGGACGATGCCGCCGGGCGGCGGCAGCGGGGAAGTGTCGTCGCCGGGCCCGGCATCGGCTCCGGAGGCGCGGTCTGGGCGCGGGGTGAGAACGTCGAGTGCGTGCAGGTGCGCCTGTCCCCGGTGATAGCACGCGCGGTTCTGGGCGTCTCTCCTGCCGACCTCGACGGCGCCGTGATCGCCCTCGACGACCTGTGGGGCCG
This sequence comes from Nonomuraea sp. NPDC050691, assembly GCF_040654455.1. NCBI lineage: Bacteria > Bacillati > Actinomycetota > Actinomycetes > Streptosporangiales > Streptosporangiaceae > Nonomuraea > Nonomuraea sp. NPDC050691. The sequence goes on along the minus strand of NZ_JBFAIA010000016.1, from coordinate 69,511 downwards.
GGAGGCGCCTCGGATCCGCGAGCGACTGAGCGATGTCTCGTCGTGGGACGAACGCTTCGCGTTGCTGGACGCGCTGCTCGCCCGCCGGCATGAGGTGGGGCCGCCGCCGGTGGACCCGGAGGTGGCCTGGGTCTGGCACCGGATCGTCGGCAGCCGCGGCCTTGCCCGAGTCGACGGGCTCGCGGCCGAGGTCGGATGGAGCCGTAAGCGCCTGTGGTCCCGGTTCCGGTCGCAGCTCGGCCTGCGGCCCAAGGGCGCCGTGAAGCTGGTCCGCTTCGACCATGCCGCCCACCGCCTGGTCGCGGGTGAAGGCGCGGCCCGAGTCGCGGCCGACGCCGGCTACGCCGACCAGTCCCACCTGCATCGGGACGTCATGGCGTTCACCGGGGCGACCCCCGCGACCGTGGCCGGCGAGCCGTTTCTCGCCGTCGACGACATCGCATGGCCCAGCCGCGGAACACCCGCCAAGCCTCACCTCGGCGGGGATCTCCGGCTCGGTCGCCGGCCGGAGGTGAAACGGCCGGAGGTGAAACGGCCGACGGGCTGAGCACCCATGCCCCGTACACCTCAAGGGGTCCCTTCCGGCCGTGCACCGGACAGAACGCGAAACGTGGCCACGCCGAGCTCGACGAGCTCGGCGTGGCCCGTCCACATGCTCGGCAGTGGCGTGGTCAGTCGCCGAACTCGAGCACAAGGCAGAATCTGGCAGATGAACGGAGTCACGATCGGGCAGGCGGCGGCATTCGTCGGCGTCACGGTGAAGACGGTGCGGCACTACCACAAGCTCGGCCTGGTCAAGGAGCCCGAACGCGACAGCTCCGGCTACCGGAGATACGGATCGGACGAGCTGTTGCGGCTGGTGCAGGCCCGGACGCTGGCCGCCGCCGGGGTGCCCCTGGCCGAGATCGGGCCCCTGCTCGACGCCGACCCCGCGCTGTTCACCGCCGCGCTCGCCAACGTCGAGCGGCAGCTCACCGAACGGATCGAGGAGATGATCGCGCAGCGTGACATGCTGCGCCGGCTCACCGACGGCGACCGGGCCCTGCTGCCCGACCGTGCTGTGGCGCTGCTGCAGCGGCTGTCCGGCCTCGGCTTCCCCGCGGACGAGGTGGCATCCGCAAGGGAGGGCTGGGTGCTGGCCAGGGCCCTGGTCCCCGAGGGCTTCGACGACTACCTCACCCATCTCGAGCACGCCCTCGACGACCCCCGGTTCGTCGCCTTGATCAAGCGCGGCGCCGAAGCCGCGGCCTGGGAACCGGACGATCCGCGCATCGCCGAGCTCGCCACCGCCATGGCCGACCACTTCCTCGCCAACCCCGCACACCTGAAGATCGTGACCGGCCTGCAGGCCCGCACCGAGGCCGCGACCCGGTACAACATGATCGCCCTCCACGGCGAAGAGCAGGGATCGGCCGCGGCCCAGGGTGTCACCCTCGTCGAGACCAAGCTCCGCGCCGCCGGCGTCCATATCCCCAGACCCGACACCCACTGACCGCCGTCCCGTCCGACAGCCCGGCCGGCACGACCCCGGCCAGGCATCACAACAAGACGAACGACCAGGACGACAGACCGCATCCTGGCGACGGTGTTGGTGGCGACCTCCCGCTCGAAGGCCCGGGAGCGGATCCTGTACGTCTTCGAGCAGGTGGAGTCGCAGGCGGGGGCGCCCGAGTTCCGAGGCTGTCGGTACCTGGCGGTGCAGATCGAGCTCAAGGATCAGAGTCACCCGGCGAGCCGGGTGGCGCACCGGGTCAAGGCGACACACGTCAAGTCGCAGGCGTCTGGCCTCCGAGACGGCCTCGGCTCCGTCCGAGACCGCGGCCACCACCTCCATGTCCGGCTGGGCGTCCACGATCATCTGGAAGCCGGTGCGTACCATCTGCTGGTCGTCGGCGATCAGAACCCGCATAGCCACGGCAGCAACTCCAAAGATCAACCGTTCGGCCGATGAGGTCAGGACTCGCGGCCGATGCCGGCGCCGATCCGGAACCGCAAGATCAACTCCATGGCACACGACAACCCCTGCCCGGCGCGGAGAAGGCCGATACTTCTGGCCGCCGTCGCGGGACTGCTCGCCCTCACGGCCTCTCTCGTCTCGGCGCCGGCCCCCGCAGCTGCCGCGGCACTCGGCACGCCGTATCTCCCGAAGCCGACCGGCCCCCACCCGGTCGGCACGACCTCTCTTCACCTGACCGACACCTCCCGCCCCGACCCGTGGGTCCCCGCGGCCAAGACCAGGGAACTCATGGTCTCCCTGTGGTACCCGACCGCGGCGCGTGCCGGGCGGCGCGCGCCGTACGTCACCCCCAGGGAATCCGAACTGCTCTTGAAGGGCTCGGGAATCAAGGAACTGGAGAACATACCGCCCAAGGCGCTCAGCCGGACGCGGACGAACGCCCTCACCGACGCCGAGCCGTCGGGACGCCGGCGAAGCCTGCCGCTCGTGGTGCTGTCGCCCGGCTTCACCTGGCCTCGCAGCTCCCTCACCGGTCTGGCCGAGGACCTGGCGAGCAGAGGGTATGTGGTGGCCGGCATCGACCACACCTTCGAGAACTTCGCCACCACCTTCCCTGACGGGCGGGTCGCCACCTGCGCCGCCTGCGCGCATGTCAACGACGACGACTTCGGCCAGAAGGTGATCCGGAGCCGGGCGATCGACATCCCCTTCGTGCTCGACCAGTTGACCGGTCCGCGCCCCAAGTGGAAGGGCAGCGCACTGATCAACCCTGCCCGGATCGCGATGGCGGGCCAGTCCATCGGAGGGGCCGCCGCCCCGGAGACCATGGTGAAGGATGTCCGGGTCCGCGCCGGGGTCAACCTGGACGGCAGCCTGTTCCTCCCGATCCCCAAGAGCGGGCTGGCGCGACCGTTCCTGTTGATGGGCGCCCCCTCGGGTGACGGCACCTGGAAGCGTGACTGGGAGCACCTGACCGGGTGGAAACGCTGGCTGGTGGTGAAGGGGGCGCTGCATCCGTCCTTCACCGACTACGACATGCTGCTCCAGCAGCTCGGCGTGGACCTCGGCGGCGGCCTGAAGGAAACCCGCTCGATGGACATCACCCGTCAGTACGTCGCCGCCTTCTTCGACCTGCACCTGCGCGGCAAGCCGCAGCCCCTGCTGGACAAGCCCTCCCCGCGCTACCCCGAGGTCCAATTCTGCGCACCGGCGGCCACGAACTGCTGATGTGAACGCTTGCGCTCCAGGCCGATGATCATCCATGACACCGCAAGATCGTTAACCCGGCGACTGCGGCGCCCCGGTGGCGAGAAGGGCGCTCTGTTCTCCAGCAGTGCTCATGTACGCGATAATGATCTATTATCCCGTACATGAGCGATCATGGCCGTCCGCCGACCAGGCGATCCGCCTGGTCGGCGGCTGCGCGACTCCGGCACGTTATCCGGTACATCGCTCCGGCCGGAACAGCGCTCACCGCCGGGCGGCCGGCATGAGCTCGGCGCCGAAGGTCGCCGCCCTGCGGGGCGGGTACATCACCCTCGCCGCGGCCGCCGACGCCTTCCTTGCCACCCCGCGCACCGCCAACCCCAACACCCACCGCGCCTACGCCTCGGCCATCGACCGCGTCACCGCGCTGCTCGGCCGCGACCGGCCGCTCGCCGACGTCACCGACGCCGAGATCGGCGCCGCACTCGCCGAGTTGTGGGACGCGAGCGCGCCGGCGACCTGGAACCGCAACCGCGCCGCCATCACCTCCTGGCTGTCCTGGTGCCACGCCAAGAAGCACTGGGCCGCCCCGTCGGTCCCGGCTGACGCCGAACGCCGCAAGGAGAGCGCCGACGAGACCCGCGCGGTCGCGAAAACCACCATTCACCGGCTGCTGTCGCGCCGCGAAATCCCCCTGCGGGAGCGGGCGCTGTGGCGAATGCTTTATGAGACCGCCGCCCGGGCCTCCGAGATCCTGGCGCTGAACGTCGAGGACCTCGACCTGGAGCACCGCCGCGCCCCCGTCCGGTCCAAAGGTGGCGCCGTCGAGTGGGTGTACTGGGACAGTGGCACTGCCCACCTGCTGCCTCGCCTGCTCCGGCTTCCGGACGGCAGCACGCGCACGCACGGGCCGGTGTTCCTGTCCGAACGCCGTCCCGTCCCCGCCCGCCGCCCGGCCGCCGGCGACATCTGCCCGCACACCGGCCGTGCCCGCCTGGGTTACGACCGCGCCCGCGTCCTGCTGGACACCTACGCCGGGCTCGACCTGCACCAGCTGCGCCACAGCGCCGCCACCCACCTCGGCGAGGCCGAAGTACCGCTGCAGCTCATCATGGGCAAGACCCGGCACAAGAACCCCCGCACCGCCATGCGCTACGTCAAACCCGGCGCCGAAGCCATCGCCAAGGTCACCGAGGTCCTGGCACCCCGCCGCCGCACCCACTGATCAGCGACTTCTCCTAGGCGAGCCGAGGACACTGCCCCTTTCTCTCGTACTTGGTCTAGGCCCGCCCACTTGCTCTACCTCCCTGCATCAACCCCTTGCCGCGCCAGTGCCGTCTCCTCCGACGAGCGAGCCGCTCGCCTCAAGATCATCCCCATGTGGGTTTTGGGCTTATGTGGGCTGCCCCCCCCAACAGGGGCACCCGGTGCGCGCGTTAGTGCGACAGCATGAGCCTGTCGCCGTACTACACCGAGGCCGTCAGCCTGGTGGCCGCGGCGGCGCGGGCGCAGGGCGGCATCGAGGTCTTCGTCAACATCTCCGAGTACGAGCAGTCGTTTCTGGGTCGCCGAGCGGGTGCTGGAGTGGTCCGGTCTCCCGACCGTCAACGTGCGGGCGGCCATGTTCGTCGAGAACCCCCTGATGATTTGGCTGGCGCTGGAGCCGCTGAGCACCCCCGAGCACGGAGCCTGAGGAGCTATGACGGTCCGGTCAGGACGTGAACCGGCCGCTCGGCACGACCAGGTACTGCCGCAGGTACAGGTCGCGGAAGCTCACCGGGCCGCGCGGGCCGGGCACCCGGTCGATGTTGATGCCGGTTTCCGGCAGCCGCAACAGCTTGAAACCGTCGAGGAGCCGTGTGGTGGAGTTCCAGAAGACCCCGGAGCCGGTGTACGCGTCGATGAACCGGGCGGCGGCGGCCGGATCCTCGGTCGCGATCGCGGCGGCCAGCCCGGATGTCTCGTCATTGGCGATCCGGGCCGCGTGCAGTGGACCGTCGGCGGCGTCGACCGTCACGGTGGCCGCACGCTTCGGGTCGAGCGACCACTCGTACCCGCGCGGGTGGGGGTGCGGGGGCAGGGAGGCGTTGACGCCGAGGCGTTCCAGGAGCCGGAGAATGCCGGGCAGCCGCTCGGCGTACACGGATCGGTCGATGAGCAGCAGGTTGAGCCGGTTGCACACGCCCAGCCGGTCCAGGCTGTCGGCGATCAGCTGGTGCGCGGTCTTGTCGTCGGCGGCCGCATCCACGTACAGGACCCCGCCGCCGTCGGCATGGGCCAGGGTACGCACGCCGTGGCGGGCGGCCTCGCGGCTGAGGTCTCGGGTGCTGTCTCCGCTGCCGCGCAGGATGACCAGCGGAATGAGCTCGGGCAGGGACACCAGCGCGTACGCCGCCGAGCGGTCTTCGCTGGGAACCAACTGGATGGCGTCCGGATCGAGGCCGGCTTCGCCGAGGGCCGGTGCGATCACCTGGTCCACGAGGGCCCGCGACGAGCGGAGTGCGGCCGAACCGGTGCGGAGCACGCCGGCGTTGCGGGACTTGAGGAACTGGGAGGCGATGTCGAGGGTGACGTTCGGACGTGCCTCGAAGTTCGCGCCGATGACGCCGACCGGCCGGCGGCGTTCCAGCAAGGTGAGGCCGTCCGGGCGCTCTTCGAGGGCCTTGTCGCGAGGCTCGTGCGCCACGTCCGCCAGCGTGCGCAGCTCTGCGGCCATGCTCTCCAGACGTGGGCCGGTCAACCGCAGCCGGTCCTGGAGGGCGGGTGACATCCCGGCGGACACGGCTGCTGCGAGGTCTTCTTCGTTGGCGGACGTGAGGGTGGACCGCGCTGCCCGCAACCGGTCCGCCATGGCGCGCAACGCGGTGTCGATGGCCGTGTCCGTCGCGTTGTGGAGGGTCGCGCAGCTCCGCTTGGCCCGGATCGCGCAGTCACGCACCGCTTCTTCGGTGGAGCGGGTCTGGCGGTTGTCGTCGCTGGTCACGGGGGCGTCCTTCTGCGAGCCGGCGCATGGGCAAGTTCAAGAGGATCGTAGCATCGTTCAACAATCTTCAGATGGAGGAATCGGGCGGCGGAGCTGATCGGACGTACCGGTCGAGCGCATGCTCCAGGCCCCCGCCGCGCCGCTGACGGCCGGCAGGAGGTCGACGGCACGGGCGCCTCTCCAAGGCGACACGGTCTCCGCCGGGCCAGGAAATGATTGGACGGGATGACGCTCGGGCTTGTAGCTTTCAGCTGACCGTGACTCGGCCCGAGGAGGTGAGCCCCATGAACGCTGTATCGATGTGGGTGCTCCCCCTTCCCGTCACGGCCGGCGATTGACGTAGGTGTCGCCGGGAGCGCCTCGACAACAAGGCACTCCCGAAAGGCAACACCTATGAACTCTCCGCAGTTCCCCGCCGAGCCGCCGTCCAACGACAGCGCGCCCATGTTCGACGTGATCATTGCCGGGTGCGGGCCGACCGGCGCGATCCTGGCCGCCGAACTGCGGCTGCACAACGTGCGGGTACTCGTTCTGGAGAAGGAAACCGAGCCCAAGTCGTTCGTCCGCATAGTCGGCCTGCATATTCGCAGCCTCGAGCTGATGGCGATGCGCGGACTGCTGGAGCGCATTCTCCAGCACGGAAGACAGCGTCCGGCCGGCGGTTTCTTCGCCGCCATCAACAAGCCCGCGCCCAAGGGCCTGGATTCCGCGCACGCCTATCTGCTGGGCATCCCGCAGCCGGTCATCGAACGCCTGCTCGAAGAGCATGCGATCGAACTGGGTGCGCAGGTCCGGCGTGGCTGCGCGGTGGCCGGGTTCGAGCAGGACGACGAGGGTGTGACCGTCGAGCTGGCCGACGGGGAACAGCTGCGGTCGCGCTATCTCGTCGGCTGTGACGGCGGCCGCAGTACGGTACGCAAACTGCTCGGCGTCGGCTTCCCCGGCGAGCCCTCGCGGACCGAGACGCTGATGGGCGAGATGGAAGTGGGGGTGCCACAGGAGGAGATCGCCGCCAAGGTGACCGAGATCGGAGAGACCCACAAGCCGTTCTGGCTCAAGCCCTTCGGCGAAGGAGTCTTCAGCGTCGTCGTCCCCGCCGGGGGAGTCAGCGATCGCGCGGAACCGCCCACTCTCGAGGATTTCCGACAAGCGCTGCGCGCCATCGCCGGAACCGATTTCGGCGTGCACTCCCCGCGCTGGTTGTCCCGCTTCGGGGATGCCACCAGGCTGGCCGATCGTTATCGGGTCGGGCGGGTGCTGCTGGCCGGCGACGCGGCACACATCCATCCACCCATCGGCGGACAGGGCCTCAACCTGGGCGTTCAGGACGCGTTCAACCTCGGCTGGAAACTGGCCGCACAGATCCGCGGCTGGGCGCCCGAACCACTGCTGGACACCTACGAGGCCGAACGCCACCCGGTCGCCGAGGACGTGCTGGACAACACCCGCGCCCAGATGGAACTGCTGTCCACCGAACCGGGCCCGCAGGCCGTGCGCAGGCTGCTCACCGAACTGATGGACTTCGACGAGGTGAACCGCCATCTGATCGAGAAGATCACCGCGATCGGCATCCGCTACGACTTCGGAGAAGGCCCCGACCTGCTCGGCCGCCGCCTGCGCGACATCGACGTGAAACAGGGCCACCTCTACGATCTGCTGCATCGCGGCCGCGGGCTGCTGCTGGACCGCACGGAACGCCTGAGCGCCGGCGGCTGGTCAGACCGGGTCGACTACCTCGCGGATCCCACTGCGGCACTGGATGTTCCTTGCCTCCTGCTACGTCCCGACGGTCACGTCGCCTGGATCGGCGACGATCAGCAGGACCTGGACGACCACCTCTCCCGCTGGTTCGGCAAGCCCGGCCGAGGTCGGTACACGTCCGTCGGGTAGCGTCCCGACTTGCGCATCTCCCGCTGCCGATCAGGGTGCGGACGCGTTCGCGCTGTTCCCACAGCCGGTGCTGAACGTGGCGAAGGTCGCCGTGGGGCAACCCGGGAGGCTGCTCGGTGGGCCTCAAGACGCCCGGCCTCTACGCGTTCGGCGAACTCGTCAGCGTAGAGGTCGTCCCATTTCCGGATCTTGACAGCCGAAGAAGCCGACGCCGCTCAGGCGGGCTTCGGCCGGCTTCGGCCGTGGTGAGGCAGGTGAGGAAGCGCCGGGCGGGGTGCCGTTGCAGGAGGTGGTGACGATGGCCACCGGCCCGGTCGTGGGGAGGCGTCCGGCGTGTTCGTCCAGCGAGGGCCACGATCGTCTTCCAGCCGCGCTGGGCCCCCGTCAGCCGCGAGCGTCCGTGCCAGGCTCTCGCTGCTTCCCAGGTTCGAGCCGTACTGGCTGGAGGCGAAGATCCCCGGCACTGAAGCGGGCCCCAGTCGCCCCGCAGCGCGCTCACCGATCCGTCAGCGGACCGAATACCCGAGCATGGCGGCTTGACGAGTGGTCACGCGATGAGCAGGAGCACGCTGACCACCAGCATCACCGCTGCGGTGGCGCCGTGGATGCCGTAGGCGGCCGCCTTGGGCCCGTTGCTGCGCAGCACGATCACCGCGTCGCCGACGGGTATGGCGCCGGCGGCCAGCATGAACCAGCCCAGCAGGCTGGTTGTCCCGCCGACCAGCACGATGAAGATGAAGAGCCCTGCGGCGATGTCGCGCACGCCCTTGACGGACAGCCAGGCGTGGAAGCTCCGGTCCTCGGTCGGCGTGTCGGGGATCCCGAAGCCGACCGCGCCCTGCGGTGCCCAGAAGGCGCTGGCGCCCATGAAGATGGTGCCTGCGCCGATCAGTCCGGCGAGCGCAGTGGCGACAGTGCTGAGCATGATGAGTCGTCCTCTCAATTATTGATCGGCCTCGGCCGGGCGGGATGTTGTGGTTGAGACGGAAGATGTTTCACCTCGGCCGCCTTCTCGGCGGGAAAGATCAGCGCCCCGCCGAACAGCGTGGTGACCGGCGTCAGATCGATCTCCATTCCGGTCACCACGCCGAAGTTGTCCCGGCCACCGCGCAGCGCCCAGAACAGGTCCGGGTCGGAGTCCTGGGTGACGTGCCGCAGGCGGCCGTCCGCCGAGGGTGTGGGAGACCGCGCCCACCCGCCTGATCGGCCAGCCTGTTCATGATCCCTCCTTCTCGCCGCCGAGCCGGGTGGCCAGGAACCGGCCGGCCCGCTCCAGTGCCGCTGCCGCCTCGGCCGATCCGTCGTCGAGCTGGAACACGTGCGGTTGACGCGGAACCACCTCCAACGTCACCGCGACCTCGTCGGCCCCGGCACGTCCGGCCAGCCGTACGGCGTCGTCCAGCAGGAGCTCGCTCGAGCCGACCTGGATCAGCAGGGGCGGCAGTCCGGTGAGATCGGCGAAGACCGGGCTCAGCTCGGGCGCCGACCTGTCGCTGCCGGCGGCGTACCGATCGAAGAGCCACTTGAGATCGGCCGGAGCGAAGAACGGGTCCACCCCGTCCTTGGACCGCATGCTCGCGCCGCTGAGGGTCAGATCGACCGCCGGCGAGAACAGGACCGCCGCCGCCGGCATCGGCAGGCCCGCGTCCCGGGCGCGGATCATGGTGACGACAGCCAGAGCGGCACCGGCCGAGTCGCCCGCGACCACCAACCGCTGCGGGTCGACACCGGAGTCCATCAGCTCGCGATAGGCCGCCAGGCAGTCATCGGGCGCGGCCGGGAACGCATGCTCGGGCGCCAGCCGGTAGTCGAGCGAGACCGCCCGGCCGTCCAGGTGCCGCAGCAGCGCGGCGGAGACGTGTGCGGTGACACGCGCCGACCCGACCACGAACCCACCGCCGTGGAAATACAGCAGCACGTCCTCGCCCGCCGTGCCCGGTGCCGTGGTCCGCAGCTCCAGTGCCGGTCGCCCGCCGAGTGTCGTCGCCGACGAGTCGACGTCCGCAGGCAAGGGCCGGGTGAACATCGCCGCGAACTGCTCGCGTCGTTCGGCAATGTTGGGCATTTCGTCCCCCCAAGTTGGTCAAGCTCCCTAACAGTCAGGCGACCTTACCATCGTGCCGGCTGGTATCGTCAAGCAGCCTGACGAACTCGGCGAAAGAAGGACCGCACGACTATGACGACGCGTTCAGGAGCGGGGGAGCGGCGACAGGAGCCGAAGGTGCCGCTCCCCGCCCTGCTCACACAGGTCAGGGATATCGCGCTCGAGGGACTTCACCGGCAGCTGGCCGACGAGGGGTTCGAGGGGATCCGGTATGTCCACGGCTCGGTCTTCCGCTACATCGACGCCGAAGGTTCGCGGCTGACCACGCTCGCCGAACGCTCCGGGCTCACCAAGCAGGCGATCGGCGAGCTTGTCGGCGAACTGGAGAACCACGGTTACCTCGAGCGGATCGCCGACGACGCCGATCGCCGCGCGAAGATCATCCGGCTCACCGACCAGGGCAGGATGGCCCAGGCGGCAGCCGCCCGGATCCTCGCGGACGTCGAGCAGCGATGGTCTCGGCTGCTCGGCAGGGACCAGGTCGCCATGCTGCGGCGCGCTCTGGAACAGGTCATCGCCCTCGAGGCGGGTAGCACCTCGGACGCATCCCCTCCGCAGTAGGCGTGCCGGCACGGCGCCGGGCGTGGGTGTGGTTGTCGCGCGGGCTGTATCGCGCGCTGTACACCGCCTGCACCCGGGATGCTCGTGTGGGAAGGAATCCACCGCGCGGGATCTTGCCCCGGCGTGCCGATTGACGGGCGGAGGGACTCCTGTACTGAATCGGCGCGCGTATGTGGCACGATCAACGGCAGAATTCGAAACCTGCGACCGTCGGATCAGCCGGCAAAGGGTCCGATTTCTCTCCGCCCGCCGCTCTGCCCAGGAAGGGGAGTGGGCGCTGCGATGGTTCCCGGGAATAAGGGCCCCACAGCAGAAGCAATGCCACTCCCGAGGTCAGACTTTCACCGATTGCATATCCCGGCAGGCTTTGCGAAACTGCCTGGGGGCGGGTGGTGAACCCGGTTGTTTCGCGGCTGTTCCGAGTAGCGTCGATCGATATGTCCCCTCAGCGATGGTGGGAATGCGTAGAGCCTCCTAGCAGTACCTGTACGTCGACGGTCCCTTTCGCCGGCGGGCGTTCTCGCCTGTCCGGGGGCGGAGTCCTGCCGTTCGCGCGTCGCCGTCTCGACTCGTTTCCGAAGGCAGGGGGTCTGAAGGCAGGAGGGTGTCGCGAGTCGTGGCTGCTGTGGTGCATCCATAGCCAGATCTTGAGTCGGCCTGGTCGTCTTCTTTCGATGAATCGGAGATCTGATGCGCGTCGCCCTCCTCACCACGACCCAGCACGGTCACCTGAACCCGTATGTCCCGGTGGTCAATGCGCTCCGTACTGCCGGCAGTGAGGTTGCGCTGCTGCTGTTGTCCGCGGACGGTGGCGCGCTCGACGAGCAGCGTCGTCGGGCCTTGGGCAAGGCGCATGTTCACGCGATCGGGCAGGTCGAGATGGCGCCGTGGAGCGGCGACCCGGCGAAGATCGGCCCGATGCTCCAGTCGTCGCCGGTGGCAGAGCAGACGGCTGACGCGCTCCGTGCGACGGCGCCGGACTTCGTGCTCGTCGATTCGCTGCCGGTCACGGCGTCGGCCATGGTCGGCGCGCACGCGTCCGGCGTGCCGTACGGGATGATCTGGGCCAACCTGGGGGGAGTATGCCCGAGCGAGCATCGACGAGGTCGCTGGCCGTACGACGAGCAGGTCGGCGACTATCTGACCAGGCACGGGGTGTTGTGGTCGACCCGGACCCATTCGGCGCGTTCGCCGATTCTCAATCTGATGCCGACGATTCCTGCTCTCGTCGGGGACGACGCGGTCACCGACGACGGTGTCCAGCTGGTGGGATTGCCGGGTGCGGCGGGGACCCGCGGCGACGAGGTCGCCTTCTCGGGCCTGGATCGGATCGCCCCCGACCGTCCGCTGGTGTACGTCTCCTTCGGCACGATCTTCTACCGGCGGCCGGACCTGCTGCGCACGGTGATCACCGGGGCGGCGGCGACCGGCGCTCAGGTGATCGCTGCGGTAGGAGATCTCGCCGAGGAGCTCGCGCTGCCCGACGGCGTGCTCACCGCCCCGTACCTGCCGCAACGTGAGGTGCTCGAGCGCGCCGACGTGTTCATCACCCATGGCGGATACAACTCCGTGGCGGAGTCGATCCGGGCGGCGACACCGATGCTGGTGATCCCGCTGGCTGTGGATCAGCCTGTCCAGGCGTACTTCGTGGGCAGCGCGGGCTTCGGGACGGCGTTGGAGCCGGCCGGCGTCACCGAGCAGGCGGTCGCCGACGCTGTCACCGATCTGCTCGATCCCGCCCGCGACTACCGGGCCCGGCTGCGCGCCGCGCAGCCGGAGTGCGGCGATTCGGCCGTGCGCACGGCCGAGCTGGTCATCAGCACGGTTCAGACGCTTCAGCGAAAGGGGAGCAGTGACGATCGAACTGCAGCGGCCGGTGGGCGACCCGATCGTGGTCGATGATCTCGAGCGCCTCTCGTTCCGGGTGGATCGCCGCGCCTACACCGACGACGAGCTGGCCGCACCGGAGATGACCAGGATCTTCGATCGCTGCTGGTTGTACGTCGGGCACGAATCGGAGGTGCCCGGGCCCGGCTCCTACGTGGCACGCGACGTCGGCGGGCGCCCGGTGGTCATGGCGCGCGGGTCCGACGGGGTGATCCGGGTGTTCGCCAACAGCTGCACGCACCGCGGGGCCCTGATCTGCTCGCAGCCGGCCGGGCAGGCCAGATCGTTCCGGTGCCCGTATCACGACTGGACGTTCTCCAACCAGGGCGACCTGGTCGGGGTCCCGATCCCGGACGGGTACGGGCCGGGCTTCCGGAAGGCGGACTTCGGCCTGGCGCGGCACCGTAGTGACAGCTACCGCGGTTTCGTGTTCGTCACCTTCGATCCGGAGCAGCCGCGCACCTTGACCGAGTACCTGGCGGGTGCGACGGAGTATCTCGATCTGATCGACGACCAGTCCGAGGTCGGCATGGAGGTGATCCAGGGTGCGCAACTCCACGGGGCTCGGGCCAACTGGAAGCTCATGATGGAGAACAGCGTCGACATCTACCACTTCCGGGCCCTGCACAAGCGTTACGTCGGCTACATGGAGTCGCTGGGGTCGGTGCCACCACGACGACGAGGCGGCTTCGGCCGCGCCCTCGGACTGGGGCACGGAGCCAACGAGCTGCCACCGGCGGCAGCCCGCCCGCTCGCCTACTGGACGCCGATGTTCGGCGCCGAGGTCCGGCCGCGGATCGAGGCGACGGCCGCACGGTTCGTCGACCGGTTCGGCGCCGAACGCGCCCAACGGATCACCGGCACCAACCGTGCGGTGCTGATCTTCCCCAACCTGATGATCATCGACGCGATCGCGATCACGATCCGCAAGATCGACCCGATCGGCGCCGGCCAGATGGCCATCACCTCGGTCGCCCTGGCCCCCAAGGACGAGGATCCGGACATCCGCGAACTCCGCAAGAGCCACTACCTGACGTTCCTCGGCCCCGCCGGCTTCGCCACTCCCGACGACATCGAGATCGTCGAGTCGTGCCAGCGGGGTTATCTCAACCGCACGGTCCGCTACTCGGATCTGTCACGCGGCATGAACAAGGAGGTCCCGGAGACGACCGACGAGCTTCCCGCCCGCGAGTTCTGGCGGCAGTGGGACCGGCTGATGCACGGCGACGACGGTCACCTCGAGGTCGCTCGCCGGGCCGAGACGCAGGGGGCGGAACCGCGATGACCACCGAGCTGACGGTCGACGAAGCGGCCCAGGTGCGATTATGGCACCGGGTGAGTCAGTTCCTCTTCCGCGAGGCCCGGCTGCTCGACGAGTGGCGCCTGCTCGAGTGGTACGACGAGATGCTGACCGACGACGTCCGCTACTCGGTGCCGGCCACCGACGTCCGCGGCGAGACGGCCGACGCGCTCGGGCTCATCGACGACGATGCCGCCCGGCTGCGCCAGCGGATCGAACAACTCCTCAACGGTGAGGTGTGGTGCGAGAACCCTCGGTCGCGGACGAATCGGATGATCAGCAACGTGGAGATCCTGACTGATCGGGGCACGCACCTCGACGTGGCGGCGAATGTCGTCGTGCACCGGTTCGGGCACGGGCGCTCTGACGCGTACGTCGGCAAATGCCGGTTCGAGCTCGTCGTCGAGGGCGAGTCGTTCCGGGTCCGGAGACGGGTCGTGGTGCTCGACCACGAGACGTTGTACGAGCACGGAAAGCTCAGCATCATCCTGTGATCGGACAGTGACGGTGGCCGGCCCCGGCAGCGTCCCACCCGTTGCCGCCGCTCCGCCGAGTCTCCCTCGCGAGGTCTACGTCCTCAGCGTCGTCGGTGGCTGCGTCATGCTGGGCCTGGGACTGGTCCTCCCGGTGCTCCCGGTGTACGCGGCGACGTTCGGGGCCGGGCCCACCCAGATCGGAGCGCTCGTCGCCCTGTTCGCGTCGATGCGGCTGGCCGCCAGTCCGTTCTGCGGCCGGCTCGGAGTTCGTTTCGGGGAGCGGCGAGTCCTGGTCGCCGGCCTGCTGCTCTGTGCGCTCTCCTCGGCGCTGGCGGCGTTCGCCGGATCGTACGGGCAGCTGCTCGTGTTCCGCGGCCTCGGCGGCGTCGGCTCGGTGCTGTTCTCGGTGTCCGCACTGGCGACACTCCTGGCGATCGCGCCGGCCGACCAGCGGGGCCGGGCCGGCGCCGTGTTCGAAGCAGGCTTCCTGCTCGGCGGGATCTGCGGACCGGCACTGGGCGGGCTCCTCGCTCTCATCGCCCTGTCCGCGCCGTTCGTGGCGTACACCGCGCTGTTGCTGGCCGCCGCGGTGCTGACACTGGCGGTGCTCGGCACCGGCCGGACCGCCGGCGCGGAGCCCGGCCGTGACGTGGTCCGGCTGCCGGTCCTGCTGCGGGACCGGCGCTACCTGGTGGCTTGCCTCGCCGCGTTGGCGCAGGGATGGGTCCTGTTCGGGCTGCGCAGCGCACTGGTCCCCACGGTGGTCGTGGCGTGGCGACATGACGTGACGTGGGTCGGGTGGGCGTTCACGATATCCGCCGCCGTTCAGGCGCTGCTGATCATGCCGGCCGGCTGGGTCGTCGACCGGGCCGGACGCCGGCCCGCCATGATCGCCGGCACCGGTATCGCCGCGGCGGCGATCACCGCCTTGGTGTTGGTGGACAGGTACGCCTGGCTCGTCGTCCTGCTCAGTGTGTACGCGGCGGGATCAGCGCTGCTCAACGCCGCACCGGCCGCGCTGATCGGTGACGTCGTCGCCGGCCGGGCCGGCAGTGGCGTCGCCGTCTTCTCGATGTGCACCGATGTCGGCGCCGTGGTCGGACCGGTCGTCGTCGGGCTCATCGCCGAGCGGGTGAGTGTTCCGGCCGCCTTCGGCAGCGGCGCCGCGCTGCTGGTCGTCGCCTTCGTGGCGTCGTGGACGTTGACAACTGTTCGGCCAACACGAAGGAGTTGATCGATGAATCAGCCGTCTGACCGCCATGAGCAGGGTACGGCCATGTTCCGGCAGGTTTTCGGCCGCGAACCGCGCCCAGGTTCCTACCCGGAGTTCCTGCAGATCACCATCGACCACTTGTTCGGTGAGATCTGGACCCGCCCGCACCTGAGCGTCGAGGAGCGCGAACTGGTCGCGCTGACCGCGGTCACGCTGGCGCGGACCGATTGGGAGCTGCGCGGCCACATCGGTGCCGCCCTGCACCTCGGGATGTCGCGAGAGAAGATCGTCGAAGTCATCATCCAGCTCGCCTACTACGGTGGCTGGCCGGTCGCCAACAACGGGCTGCGCGTCGCCCAGGAGGTCTTCGCCGAGCTGGACGGCGCCACCGGGAGGGACGCGGACCATGACCAGTGAACCGTCCCCCCTCGACCCGGCCGAGAAGGTCGACCTGTGGCGCCAGCGGTTCTTCGAGGCCCAGGCGGCCGCAGAGGAGTTCATCATGGGGGAGTACGGCGAAGAAGGCGTGGCCGCGTGGATCCAGGCGAACTCCCGCATCACCGCGGAGCTCCTGCGAGCGCAACGGCCCGCCGGGGTGTCCGCCACCGATCACTTCATGACCCGGCTGCAGCGTCAGCTCTTGCTGTACGACTCGGCGGTGACCAGTGAGCCCCAGCCCTCGGGCACCGTCCTGCGCAACGCCGACTGCGGGATCCTCCGGTACCGCAAACGGGCCGCCCGCGCCGGCGTCGTACTGACGTTCTCGTCACCGTGCCCGTACTGCCAGGAACTCAACACCGCCATCGCCGCCCGCTACGTGGAACCGGACGTCACGGTGTCGTGCGAACAGGCGGGCGACGGGTGCACCTGGCGCGCGGAGACTCCTCACGCTCCAGGAGAGGACGCGGCCGGGTCACCGCACTTCGGACGAGCCGGTGGTTGAACCAACGGCAGTGCCGTGCGGTCGTCGGCCGGCGACCGGCTGCCGTCGAGCGTCATGCCGAGTTGCCGGCCCACGGCCACACACAGGTCGAACGCCGCGGTGCGGGTCAGGTCCTGATGATCGTTCTGGGTGAAGCACGCCGACGCCACGTTCTTGTTCCGTAGGCGCAGGTACCACGGGAACAACGAGCCCAGTGCGGGCTCGGTCAGCATCGTGCGCGAATGCACGATCGTCCCCACCAGCAGGTTGCCGAACGGGCGTTGTCGGGCGTTCATGAAGCTCTTCAAGCGTTCCTGGAAGATCTTCAGCACCGCGGGTACGTTCCCCGCGTACACCGGCATGGCGAGCAGCATCGCCTGCGCACCCTCGGCCAGAGCGACGACATGCTCGAAGTCGTCGTCGAGCGTGCACCGGCCCACCTCGGGATCAAGGCAGGTGTCCTCGCCCTCGCACATCGCGATGCGATGGTCGATCAACCGGATCCGCTGGATCTCCGCGTCACCGACCTCCCGGACGACGCCGGTGATCGCCGCCTCGAGCAGCGCGTCGGTCAGCGACGGGAGACGCCTCTGTGTGCAGGACAACGCAAGGATCTTCATCCGAAGGGCCTCTCCTGTCCGCTCAGCGTCACCCGAGACCGGCCGCCTGACGAAGCCCCCGTGGCCGCACGCTGAGGCAGCCTCAACCTACCCACAACTGAGCACCACCGAAACGGGTGTCGAAGAACGGCGCCTGTACCTGCCGGAGGCGTCCTGGGCGTGGCTGGACCACTACCAGGTCCGCACCTGGACCGGCCGGCGTCGGCACGCCGGTCTCCCGCGTCACATCCACGCCGGCATGCGGTGCAACCGCACCAGGTCGGCGCAGGCGCTCAGATCGCGTTGGCGCGGGCGATGTCGCCGAGCCAGGCAAGGCTGGGCTTCGGGTGGCGTTCGAAGGTTTCACGGTCCACGGCGATGAGGCCGAAGGTCGGATCCCAGCGTCCCCATTCGAAGTTGTCGAGCAGGCTCCAGTGCAGATAACCGCGGACGTCGATGCCGTCGTCCATGGCGTCGCGCAGATGCCGTAGCGCCTCGCCTGTGTAGGCGACGCGACGCTGGTCGTCGCTCGTGGCGATCCCGTTCTCGGTCACGACGATGGGGACGTCGCCGACGACGTCATGGGTGTGCCGTACGGCGATGCCGAGAGCGTCCGGCCGGTAGGCCCAACCCATGAGGGTGTTGTCCGGATGCTCAGGATGAGGAACGACGCCGTTCTCGTCGACGGGCTGGCTGGTGTAGGACTGCACCCCGACGAAGTCGTCTTCGCGTGCGGGCTCCAGGTACATGTCCTCCCAGACCTGCTGCACTTCCGTGTACCTGCTCTCGCAGCCCGGGGCAGGCACGAGCGCCTGGTTGGCGACCGTCCATCCCACCTTGGCGCCGGTCGCCTCGCGTACGAGGGGAGCGGCGGCGCGGTGAGCGGCGATGAGGGCTTCGCCGATCTCGGTGTCGGGCAGAGCACCGACGCGCTGGTACTCCTTCCCTTCCGCCACCCGCCGCAGCTGGCCATGGTTGAGCGCCAGGACGTTCGGCTCGTTGATCGTGCACACCCACTCGACGCCGTGGAGGATGGTGCACGCCTGCTCGACATAGCGGGAGAACGCCTCGACGGCACCCTTGCCGAGCCATGCGCCCCTTTCCCCGAACCAGAGGGGGTGCGTGAAATGGTGCAGGGTCACCACCGGCTTGATGCCCAGCCCGTCAGCCGTGTCGATCATGCGGCGGTAGTGGGCGAGCTCGGCCTTCGAGAACTTGCCGGGGCTGGGTTCGATACGGGACCACTCGATGCTGAACCGGTAGGCGTTGAGGCCCGCGTCGGCGAGCAGGCGCATGTCCTCCTGGTAGCGGTGGTAGCTGTCGACCGCGTCCCCGCTGAACTCCACGCCGTGTTCCGCGGCGGCATGTTCCAGCTGCCAGAAGTCATTGTTGAGGTTGTTCCCTTCCACCTGGTGAGCGGCGGTGGCGGCCCCCCAGAGGAAGCCCTGCGGAAATGATCGGGACACTGCTCTCCTTCGAAGGTGATAGTGCTGGTGGGACAGGCTCAGATCGGACGGCTGGCCGTCATGAGGGCCTGAAGCGCGTCCGTGGAGACGTTCAGGCCGGAGATGCCGATGAACTGACGCATGGTCATCGACGCGATCATCGCCAGCTGTTCCTCGGTGACCGGCGCGCCCGTGAGGCCGAGCGTGTCCATCACATCCGAACCCACCTGCGGGTGCTCGAACCACGCGCCCACGGGGGTGTCCATGGTCAACTCCGTGGCGATACGTTCACCCTCGAGCGTGAGGGCCGAGGACTGGAGCACGGTGTTGGCGTCGGCGCATACTTCGATGCGGTAGTCGCCCGGGGCGACGACCCAGCGGCCGGCGGCGATGTCCCAGTAGGCGAAAGCACGCCGGGGGAGGTCGATCTCCACGGTCTTGGTCTCACCGGGTTCGAGATGGACCTTCGCGAATCCCCGGAGCTCCCGCACCGGCCGTCGGACGGGTCCGGCTTCGGTCGACACGTAGACCTGGACGACGTGCTTGCCGGCCATGTTCCCCGTGTTGGCCACCTCGACGTGGGCGGTCGCGCTGTCGATGCCGGTGCGGGTGACGCTCAGTGCCGGTGTCTCGAAGGTGGTGTACGACAGGCCGTGCCCGAACGGGTACCTCACGGGCGTTCTTGAGGTGGCGAAGTAGCGGTAACCGACCAGGACGCCCTCGCCGTAGCGCACGTGCCCCTGTTCACCCGGGAAGTTCAGCCAGCTCGGGTGGTCCTGGAGCCGGATCGGGACGCTCTCGGCAAGGTGCCCGGACGGGTTGACCCGGCCGAAGAGGATGTCGGCGAGAGCACGCCCCCCTCCTTGGCCGAGCAGGAACCCCTCCAGAATCGCGTCCACGTCATCGTGCCACTGCTCGAGGGAGACGATTCCGCCGTTGGCCAGGACGACGACCGTGCGGGATGCGGCGGCTGCGACGTCGCGGATGAGCTCGACCTGCGGCGAGGGAAGGTCGATGGTGTCACGATCGAATCCCTCGGACTCGCGCTCTTCGCTCAGGCCGGCGAACACCACCGCGATATCGGCGCGGCTCGCTGCGGCGATCGCATCGGCGGCGAGCCGCTCGTCCTGTGGTCCGTCGATGGCGAAACCGGGCGCGTAGGTGATCGTCACCCCCTCCTCGGCCGCGATTGCCCGCATCTCGTCGAGGGGCTTGTCGACGCGCGTGGGATTGACGTGCGCGCTGCCGCCGCCCTGGTAGCGCGGCTGGTCGGCGAACGCGCCGATGACTGCGACGTGGGCGCCTGAGGGGATGGGCAGGACTTGACGCTCGTTCTTGAGCAGCACCGCGCACTCCTGCGCGATCCGGCGGGCGATCTCGTGATGTGCGTCCTCGTCGACCGTGACGGCGGACGTCACCTTGCGCCGGGACAGCGCGGCGATCCGCGCGACGCTGGCGTCGATGTCGGACTCCGAGATCTCCCCCGACCGGAGGGCTTCGATCACGTCGTCGTCGTGTCCCATGGCGCCACCGGGCATCTCCAGATCGAGTCCCGCCTTCAGGGCCGCGACCCGGTCGGTCACCGCGCTCCAGTCCGAGACGACGACTCCGTCGAAGCCCCACTCGTCGCGGAGCACCTCGGTGAGCAGCCACCGGTTCTCGGAGGCGGCCACGCCGTTGATCTTGTTGTAGGAGGCCATCACCGTTGCGGGGCGCGCCTCGGTGACGACGCGTTCGAACGCCGGCAGGTAGATCTCCCGGAGCGTGCGCTCGTCGACCTCGGAGCTGATCGTCTGCCGGTTGGTCTCCTGATTGTTGGCCGCGAAGTGCTTCACCGACACGCCCGGGCCCTCGGTTTGCAGAGCGCGGGCGAACGCGGCTCCGAGGACGCCCGACAGGTGGGGGTCCTCGGAGTAGTACTCGAAGTTCCGCCCGCACAGCGGGGAGCGCTTGATGTTGATGCCGGGGCCCAGGACGACATCGACACCCTGGGCGGCCGCCTCCCTGCCCAGCACGGCGCCGAGTCGCGCCGCGGTGTCCGGGTCCCAGCTCGAGCCGATCGCGACGCCGGGCGGGAAGCAGGTCGCCTTGTCGCTGTCGAACAGCGCGAGGTTGTCATGCCGGCCGGACTGGTGCCGCAGGCCATAGGGCCCGTCGGCCATCGAGATCACGGGGATCCCGGCTTCCTCCAGTGCCTCGGTCTCCCAGAAGTTTTTTCCAGACAGGAGCCTCGCCTTCTGCTCTGCGGGAACGCCGGCAAGGCGGTCGGTGTCATGATGAGCGGTCATCTTGCCTATCTATCCAGGTGCTATCGGACAGCGCGGATGTGCCGGGCCGCGAGGCTGGCCCCGAGGGCCACCACCGCGCCGACCAGGAACAGGGCTGTGTAGTTCTTGCCACCGCCGATGAGCAGGATGACCGGCGCGAAGATCGGGGCGATGGCGCTGGAGGTGGTGTTCGCGACGTAGTAGATGCCCATCCACCGGCCCGATTCGGCGGCGTCCGGGATCACGTCACTGGCCAGCGCCAGGTCGACGGAGCCGAACAGTCCCGCCGCGGCGAGGATGAAGACGACGGCGGTGGCGAAGAGGGGGATGCCGTCCGCGAACGCCAGGATGATCAGACCGGTCGCGGAGAGCGCGGTGGCGAGGTAGATGAACACCTTGCGGCGCTTCAGCCGGTCGGAGAGGACCCCGCCGACGATCGCGAAGGAGGTGGTCACGAGGATGCCGAGCCCTCCGACGAACGCCAGTTGCCGCCCGGCTTCCTCGGGCACGAGGCCGAGCCGGTCGAGCAGGAAGTACAGCTGGTAGGTGCTCAGGAAGGTCAGCCCCACCTGCATCAGGAAACGGCCGAGCCAGACCAGGGCGAAGTCGCGATGCTCGCGAGGGTCGAACACGAGCTGCCGCAACACCTCCGACAGGGCTTGCCGGTCCGTCGTGGCCTGTGCCGGGCGGTCGGGGATGGTGAAGGCGTACAGCGCGAACAGGGCCGCGAAGACGCACACGGGCAGGAGGAACAACAGGAGCAGGTGGCCGGTGAGCATGCCGCCGGCGAGGGTCCCCGTGACGCCGGCGAGCTGGCCGGCGACTCCTACCAGGGCGCCGACCGTTCCGCGCTGGCTGGACGGGATGGTCTCCGCGAGGACGGGGTTCATGGCGCCCAAGGCGCACCCCACGCCCATGCTGTACATGATCCAGCCGACGCCGATCAGCGTGGTGGTGGTCGCCAGGGCCATGAGCAGGCCGCTGCCCACGCAGATGACGATGCCCGCGGTGATCCAGGGGCGTCGGCGCCCCCATCGCAGCCGGGTCCGGTCGGACAGGACGCCGAACAGCGGCCCCGTCACCAGATTGATCGCAGCGGAGATCCCGAAGATGACACCGAGGGTCGTCTCCTTCCCCTGCGGATCCACCAGCTGCACCTTGTAGGCGACGGCGAAGAGTGTCGGGGTCAGCAACGCGAAGCTGCCCGTGAACATCGTGATCGTGAAGACGGAGATCAACCACTTCGACGCGCGAGGCGGCTCAGGCTGGACGTCGGCGACGATGGGACCGTTCCGGCTGTGGTCGCCGGATGCGTCGATCTGTGCGGCGTCCGGGGTGTGGGCGGTCATGGGCTGGCTCCCTTGCCGTCTCATCGAACGTGGCGGGTGGGGATTACTCGAGGACGAGCTCGGGAACGTCGATCGTCTTCGTGTGCCGGATGTCGGCGCTGGACAGGCCGAGCAGGAGAGCGACCTCGCCCGCTTCGACACCGCGCCGGCCGTCCGGCCAGGTGTAGGCGAGACGGGCAAGCGGTACGACCATGCCGATGGCCTGGCTGGCCCCCGCCTCGACGGGCACGCGCGCGAAATCGACGAGCTGACGCACGGGACGCACCACACTGCCGGCCTCGTCCCGTGCGTAGAGCTGCACCACCGCGGTGCCGGCCCTCGTCCCGGTGTTGTGCACCGTGGCGTGGACGTGGAACGCGCCCTCCTCCAGACGCGCCTCTTCCAACGTGAGGTCGAAGGAGGTGTAGGTGAGGCCGTGGCCGAACGGGTAGAGGGGGCTGCTGTCCGGCAGGTCGATGTAGCCGTGGCGGGGCAGCGCCGGATGGTCGTGTCCGCTGCCGGCCGGATGGCCGTGGTACATCGGGATCTGACCGACATGGCGAGGGAACGTCGAGGGAGTGCGACCGGCCGGCTCGACGATCCCGTAGAGCACGTCGGCGATCGTCGCTCCTGCGACATGGCCCAGCAGTGGTGCGAGCAGCACTGCCGCGGACGCCCGGTGCACAGGCTCGATCAGCAGGGGACGCCCGGAGACGACGACGGTGATGACGCGCTTGCCCGCGGCGCGCAGCGCCTCGACCAGCTCTGACTGGTTGCCGGGCAGGGCCGGGTTGGCCGTGGTGCGGCCCTCACCGGCCGTGTGGTTGCCGACCCAGCCGGTGCGTTCACCCACGACCGCGATCACCACGTCCGCATCCGCGATCACCGCTTCGACGGCCGGGGCGTCGATGGCCGGCGCGTCCGCCTGCAGACTGCCCAGCGGGTGGTACGTCACCTCCGGGTCGATCGCGCGGATCGCTTCGAGGACGGTCAGGGCGCCCGGGTGGAGGCGGCGCGCGCCTTCCTCGAAGACCGGCTCGATGCCGGGCAGCTTCGTCTGGAACAGGTCGGGGAACACGTCGGGCGTGGCCTGCACACCGGCCACCTGGCCGGTGGCGATGCGCATGATCGCCTGCGGGACCTCCGCGTCGGCGACCGAGGAGTAGGAGCCGAAGTGGATGCGGATCTCGTCCGCGGCCGGTCCGACGACGGCGATCCTGGCGCTGCCCGGGGTCAGCGGGAGGATGCCGTCGTTGGCGAGCAGGGTGACGGCGGCCTTGGCGACCAGGCGCGCCTGCTGGTCCGCCTCGGCGGCACTGATGGCGCGTGCTTCGGCGGGAGGCGTGGACCGGATCTGCGGGATGAGCCCGAACCGTGCCTTGAGCTCCAGGACGCGCTCGACGGCACGGTCGAGGACCTCCTCCGGGAGGGTGCCGTCCTCGACCAGGGGCCGCAGCCGGCTGGTCATGGCGGCGCTCGGCAACTCCACATCGAGCCCGGCGCTGAGCGCCTGCGCCGCGGCATGCCCGGGGGTCGCCGCGGTCCGGTACGTCTTGTGCAGCATGGTGACCGAGTCGTAGTCGCTCACCACGAGACCGTCGAAGCCCAGTTGCCCGCGAAGCAGATCCGTGAGCAGCCACCTGTTGGCGGCCGCGGGGATGCCGTCGATCTCGTTGTAGGAGTTCATGATCACGCACAGTCCGGCTTCCGCGATCGCCCGCCGGAACGGCTCGGCGTACACGTCGGTCAGCTCTCGCCGGCCCAGCTGGGTGGCGGCCTGGTTGAGCGCGCCGAGTGAGGATCCGTAGCCCAGGAAGTGCTTGCCGGTGGCGAGCATGCCGCTTTCGCCGCTGTCACCCTGGACGCCGCGGATGAACCCGATTCCCATGCGCGCGACGAGCTCGGGGTCCTCGCCGTAGGTCTCGTGGACACGGCCCCATCGGACGTCCCTGGCCAGATCCAGCAGGGGAGAGAAGAACAGGTGGATGCCGACGGAGCGAGCCTGTCGTGCGGCGATCTCGCCCACGGCCCTGGAGGTCGCCGGGTCCCAGCTCGCCGCCTGTCCCCATGGCGTCGCGAACTGGTGGCCCTGTGGATGGACGAGGCCGTTGACGCCTTCGGCGTGGATCAGCACGCCGATGCCGAGCGGGTTCACCTCTCGCGCGATCTCCTGGAAGCCGGCGAGGGCACGGCGGAGCCCCTCGATGTCCTGGTCGAGCTGCCAGCCCAGCGACAAGTGCCCTACCCCGTGCGGGCGGACCCGCGGGAGGCGGCCGATCTCGTACGGGAACCCCTTCGAAAGGTCGGGTGGAGGGCTGGTGGGGTCCTGGAGTTTCTCGAAGTCCACGAGGTCCATGGGCACGACACCCTGGATTTGACCGATCTTCTGGTCGAGGTCCATACGTGCGAGGAGCTTACGGATGTCGTTCATGATCTGAGGAGTCCTTGGGTCGGGCTGGGTGCCGGTGACGCCCTTGTTGTGGCGCGACGAGGGCAGGCAGGTGATCGCCTGGGCCAGGAGGACTGGCCGTCCTGAGTGCTTCAGTGTTTCCGACTGCTTTCACGTGCAAGCTTGCTGGGTACCGTAGCTGCCCTCAACTTTCACGCACAAGTACTTGCGCGCGTAAGTTGTACTGCCTACAGTGAGGCCCCCTGCCGCCTTGGAGGGGTTGTCCATGCCAGCTGTGAACCGCTTGCCCATGAGCGCGCTGCGCCGTGCTCCCGACATCGTTCTCGACGGCACGTGGGAGTTCCGGCTCCTGCCGCATGATCAGGAGTGGAAAAAGGTCGAGGTGCCGGAACTGTGGACCATGCGGGAGAAGGACGATCCGCCGCACTACCTCAACATCGCGATGCCGTTCGACGAGGTGCCGCCCGCGGTCCCGGAGCACAATCCGACCGGTGTCTACCGCCGGAGCGTAGACCTGGCGCCGGCATCGGGCCGCCGGACGATCCTCCACGTCGGCGCGGCCGAAGGCGGCCGGCTGAGCGTCACGGTCAACGGCCGGGCCATCGGCACCAGCACCGACTCGCATCTTGCCGCGGAGTTCGACCTCACCGGCGTCGTGACGGCGGGCCCCAACACGATCGAGCTCGCGGTCGCCAAATGGGCACCGGCCAGCTATCTGGAAGATCAGGACCACTGGTGGCAGGCCGGCCTGTCGCGGTCGGTGTTCCTCTACACGGTGCCGGAGATCCACCTGGCCGACGTCGCCGTGGTGGCGGACTTCGAGGCCGGACAGGGCCACTTGCGGGTTGTGGTCACCACGGCGGGACTGGATCATCTGCACGAGGTGGGGTGGCAGGCACGGATCGACGTGCTCGGCCGGACGGAGACGCGCCCGATCAGCCCGCGCGTGGTCGAACCTGCCTTCGCGCCGCCGCTGTCCGATCGCTCCGAGCGGCCCGAGCCCCTGGGGACTCCCGACGACTACCTGGATCTGCTCAGCCTGAAAGCGGCCGGCGCGTCCATCGCCGAGGATCTGCGCCAGCTCGCCGATGGCATGATGCCGCTACAGGCGAGAGCGGGCACTGCGGTGTTCGCCCTGGACGCCCTTGACGTCGCTCCCTGGACGGCGGAGACGCCGCATCTGGAGCACCTTCAGGTCCAGCTCATCTCGCCCGAAGGTGAGGTGGCGGACGCCGTACGGCTGAGGGTCGGCTTCCGCCGCATCAGTGTCAAGGGGCGCGACCTGCTGGTCAACGGCGAGCGGGTGCTCATCCAGGGCGTCAACCGCCACGACGTGGACCCGCGCACCGGCCGCGTCATCTCCCGCGACCTGATGCTGGCAGAGCTGTCCCTGCTCAAGCGGTTCAACGTCAACGCGATCCGCGCCTCGCACTATCCCAACGACCCGGATTTCCTTGACATGTGCGACGAGATCGGCTTCTACGTGATCGACGAGGCCGACATCGAGGGCCACGCCTTCACCACCACACTCGCCCACGACCCGCGCTACCTGCCCGAGTTCGTCGAGCGGGTCTCCCGGATGGTGCTGCGCGACCGCAACCACCCTTGCGTGATCATCTGGTCGCTCGGCAACGAGACCGGGTACGGCCCCAACCACGATGCCGCCGCCGCCTGGGTGCGCGGCACCGACCCGACCCGGCCGCTGCACTACGAAGGCGCCATCGCGCGCGACTGGCACGCCGGTCACGCGGCCAGCGACCTGGTGTGCCCGATGTACCCCTCGTTCGAGGCGCTGGCGGCGTTCTCGGCCGACCCGAGAGCCGACCGGCCGGTCATCCTGTGCGAGTACGCCTACTCACAGGGCAATTCGACCGGCGGGCTGGCCGAGTACTGGCAGCTGTTCGAAAACCTGCCGGGCCTGCAGGGCGGCTTCATCTGGGAGTTCAAGGACCACGCGCTCGACCCCGACGGCGACGGCCGCCACCGCTACGGCGGCGACTTCGGCGACGAGCCCAATGACGGCATCACCCTGCTCAACGGTGTCGTCTTCCCCGATCTCACCCCCAAACCGGCCCTGTACGAGGCGCGCGGCCTGTTCAGCCCGATCCGCATCACCTCCGGCGCCGAGGAGGTCAAGGCAGGCACGCTGCGCATCCGAAACCGCCAGACCTTCGCCGACCTCAGCGCCTATGAGCTGCGGCTCCGGGCGGAGACCCAAGCCGGGCCGGCGGGCGCGGTCACCTTCGCAGCGCCGCCCGCGGCCCCGGGCGCGGAGACCACGATCGAGGTGCCTCCTCCCATCCGCGCTCTGCTCGGCACGGCCCTGGCACTCACCATGACCGTGCACACGCGCCAGGATGCCGTGTGGGCGCCGGCGGGGACGGAGATCTCCGCTCAGCAGATCACCATGCCCCGCCCGCTGCCGCGCCTTCCCCGCAGCACCGGCACCGCCGACGCCGAACTGCGTCACCCGCTGTTGCGCCGGGCGCCGCGGCTGTCCCTATGGCGGGCCCTCACCGACAACGACCAGTCTTTCGCCCTGGACAATCGGTTCGTCCGCTCCGGCTTCTTCCAGCTCACCCCCATCGACGTCCGGACCGACGCGGCCACGGTGGCCATCCGCTACCGCGCGGCCTTCGGGGACGAAGTCGTGCACACCCGCACCGTCACCGTGCTGGAAGAGGGCGACTACGTACTGGATGAACGCGTGACACTGCCTGAGGCCGGTACCGACGGGCTGCGGGTGGGGATGGAGTTCGACCTCGTCGAGGGCTTCGACGACGCCCGCTGGGTCGGGCTGGGGCCATGGGAGAACTACCCCGACCGGCGAGCTTCGGCTCTGCTCGGCGCATGGGAGAGCCCGATCGACGAGCTCGCCGTGCCGTACCTGAAACCGCAGGAGAACGGCACCCGAGGGGAGGTCACCGAACTGCGGCTGTCCGGCCCCGCCGGGTCCGTGGGGACCGTGCACGCGACGCCCCTGCACATGAACGTGAGCCGTTACTCGACCAGCGAGCTGGAGTCGGCCGGTCACTGGTGGGAACTGCAGCCGAGCGGCAGAACAGTCGTCCATCTCGATGTCGCCCACCGCGGTGTCGGCACCGGACTGCTGGGCCCGGACACCCGGCCCGCGTATCGGCTGTCACCACGTGAGTACGGCTGGCAGTGGCGCCTGACGCTCACCGCCGCCGGCTGAAGCGCGGAGACAGTCATATCCGATTTCGTGAGATCATGGAAGAGCTTACGCGTGCAAGCCGTGTCGCAGTCAGAGGTGAAGTCCCCGTGACGGAGCGCAAGAGGCGCGTGACCGCAACCGACGTGGCCCGCTCGCTGGGGTTGTCCCGCGCCACCGTGGGATACGTGTTGAACAACACTCCCGGGCAGAGCATCCCCGCCGCCACCCGTGAGCGGGTCATGGCCGAGGCCGCGCGCCTGGGCTATCGGCCGCACCGGGTCGCCCAGGCCCTCGCCAGCGGACGCAGCATGATCATCCTGTTGGTGCTGCCCGACTGGCCGATGGAACACAGCCTGCGCCAGACCCTGGAGACCGCGTCCCGTGTCCTCGACGACGCGGGCTACGCCCTGGTGACCTACACGCGCCACGAAGGAGGCCAAGCCCGGCCCCTGTGGGAATTGCTCACCCCGGACGTCGTCATCGCCTGGACGTCCATCACCGCCGCCGAGCGCACCTCCATGCAGGTCAGCGGCATCACCCAGATCCTTCCAGTCCTGCAGGAGGAGCGGTCCGCGCTGGCCTCGCCGACGCTGACCGCAGGCACTCACCTGCAGATCCATCATCTGCACGAACAAGGCCACCGTCGGCTCGCCTTCGCGACCAGCGTCAACGAGCGCTTCTCCCTGCTGTCCGAAGGACGCGCGGAGGCGGCTCGGGAGGCGTCCGACCGGGTCGGTGTCGACCTGCTCGACGTCCGCCCGGTCGATCACCGCGACGGCAGTGTCGCGGAAGCCGTACGGGAATGGCACAGGGAAGGCGTCACCGCCGTGGCCACCTTCAACGACGACATCGCCGCGATGGCCGTGGCCGCCGCACAGCGGGCCGGTCTGTCCGTCCCCGGCGACCTGGCCGTCATCGGTCACGACGACACGCCGATGGCGAGCATGCTCTACCCGTCACTGTCCAGCGTGAGCATCGACAGTGTCGGCCTCGGCCATTACCTCGCGAACCAGGCCCTGCACGCGGCCGAGGATCGCCCCTTGCCCGAAGCGCCGCCAGACCTGCAAGCCGCCATCGTGGTCCGCGAATCCACCAGGCGGTAGGCCCTGCGGCCTCGTCCCCCGGAGACGGGAGCCACCATGTCGACAACACCCATCATCGCCGGGTTCTACCCGGACCCGACCATCTGCCGGGCGGGAGACACGTACTACATCGCCAATTCCAGCTTCGAGTTCGCGCCAGGGGTACCGATCCACCGCAGTACCGACCTGGTGACCTGGACGCCGGTGACCAACGCGCTGCGGCGTCCTGACCAGCTGAACGTCCATGCCGCCCCGGCGAGCACAGGAATCTATGCGCCGACGCTTCGCCACCACGGGGAGAAGTTCTGGCTTGTCACCACGAACGTGGTGGAGATCCACCGGGGCCAGCTGATCGTCTCCGCTGACGACCCCGCGGGTCCGTGGTCGGAGCCGGTCCATGTGGACGGCGCCATCGGTATCGACCCCGACCTCGCCTGGGACGACGACGGGACATGCCACCTCACCTGGGCGTCGGCCGCGCCTGAGCTGACCGGCATCGCCAGCGCGCCGATCGACCCGGCGACGGGCGAGATGCTCGCTCCGCCGCGGTTGCTCTGGACCGGCACCGGGTTGGCGTTTCCGGAGGGCCCCCACCTCTACCGGCGTGACGGCTGGTGGTACCTCGTGCTCGCGGAAGGCGGTACCGAGCGGGGGCACGCGGTCACCATCGCGCGTTCCCGATCCCTGCATGAGCCCTTCGAGGCGGCGCCCACCAATCCGATCCTCACTCATCGCAGTTCGAGTCATCGCGTGCAGAACACCGGCCATGCCGACCTTGTCCAACTGGCCGACGGCTCGTGGGCGATGGTGTATCTCGGGGTACGTCCCCGTGGTCAGAGCCCGATGTTCCATGTCAACGGTCGTGAGACGTTCATCGCGGGCGTGGAGTGGGTCGATGGCTGGCCTGTGGTCGATGAGGGCCGTTTCGCCCCGATCCCGCCGGACCACTCGTTCGTCGATCGGTTCGACTCCTCCGAACTCGACCAGCGCTGGATGTCGCCGAACCTGTTCCCGCACACGTTCGCCAGGCGGCAGGCGCCAGGCCGCCTCGTGTTGACAGCGCCTGCCAAGGGGGACCCGCGGCGGGTGCTGGCGGCGCGTGCACGAGACCTCGAATGGACCGCGGAGGCCCATCTCGACACCTCAGGAGGCACCGGACGTCTTCTGGTCGGCATCGACGGTTCCCACTGGTACGGGCTCACGGCCGACGCCGAGATGGTTGAGGCCATGGTGGTCATCGGCCCCGCGAGCACGATCGTCGCGCGGGTGCCGGTTCCCCCGGGCGACAGCGTGAAGCTGCGTATCTCGGTTCGCGAACCCCCGACGGCCGGTCTCATGCCCCGGCCGGAGCCCGACATCGTGGAACTGGCTGTTCTTGACGCCGACGGAATGCCTCAGGTCCTCGGCGCATTCGACGGACGCTACCTGTCGACAGAGGTGACCGGCGGCTTCACCGGTCGCACGTTCGGCGTTGAGCCGATCGCCGGCGAGGTGGTGGTTCGCCAGGTCTCCTACCGGGTTCGGACCACCACGGCACAGAGCTGACGGCTGCCCATACCGCTTCGCCACGACCGAATCCTGTCGTGCCAGGTGAAGACGCACCTACTTGCGCGCGAAAGTAGCCCCATGCTTAACATCCCGGACATATCCCCCCTTTCGACAGTACGGGGTCGCCCGTGAGCGCACCGTCAGTTTCCCCTCCTCCCAAAGTCGGCTCGACGTACATCTCGCTGATGGTCCTGGCCCAGTTCGGGGTCTTCATGGCGTTGACCACGCCGCTCGCCATCTCCCTGTCCATCCGTGTCGCCCAGCTCGCTCCCGGCCGGGAGCAGTACCTCGGCTACCTCACCGGCGTAGGCGCGCTGGTCCCGCTCCTGACCGGGCCGCTGATGGGCACGTGGAGCGACCGCACCCGCTCCCACCTGGGTCGCCGCCGGCCGTTCATCGTCGGTGGCATGCTTCTGGGCGTCGTTTCCCTGATCGTGATGGCACTGGCCCCGAGCATCCTCGTCCTCGGGACCGGCTGGGCCCTGGCCCAGTTCGGGTGGGGCACCACGCTGGGTGGTCTGCTGAGTTCCCAGGCCGACCGGCTGCCGGAGGAGCAGCGCGGCAAGGTCGCCGGGCTGGGCGGCTTCGCCGCGCTGGTCGCGCCCGTGGTGGGCGTGATACTGGCCGGAACGCTCTCGGCCAACGCCCTGATGCTGTTCCTCGTCCCCGGCGCCGTCGGCGTGCTGTCGGTGATCCTGTTCGTCTGCCTGGCCGGTGAGGCCGACAGCAGGGCCCTGCCCCCCGCCGAGCCGTTGACCTTCCGGTCGCTGCTGCTGAAGTACACCTGGAGCGTGCGTCGCTTCCCCGACTTCTCCCTGAACTGGCTCGGACGCTTCGCCTTCTACTTCGGTCTGGCCCTGAACACCACCTTCACCGCCTTCTTCTTCGCCTCCCGGCTGGGTGTGAGCGTGGAGCAGGTCGCGGGAACGATCGCGGCGGTCGCCGGCCTCGGCGTGCTGGCCACCGCCGGCGGGGCGCTGGGCGGCGGTTTCCTGTCGGACCGGCTGAGGCGCCGCCGGGTGTTCGTGCTGGCAGCCGGGGCGGTCTACGCGTTGGGTGCGGCGACGATGGCGCTGTCATCCAGCGTGCCACTGCTGTTCGCCGGCTCGCTCGTCTGCTCTGTGGGGCTTGGCATGTTCTCGGCCGTGGACCAGGCGCTCGCCCTGGACGTGTTGCCGGAGCGGGAAACCGACGCGGGCCGCTACCTGGGCGTGTTCGGCTTCGCCGCCTCGCTTCCGCAGTCCGTCGCGCCGTTCATCGCGCCCGTCGTCCTAGCCGTTGGTGCCGCCGGCGGCGGGGAGAAGAACTACACCCTGCTCTATCTCGTCGCCGCCGCCTGCACCCTGCTCGGTGGCCTGGTCATCCTCCGTATCAAGTCCGTCCGCTGAGGAGCTTGCCTTCATGTCGTTCGTCACAGCGCCGTTCCCCGCCGAGGCGCCCTACTTCCGGCGCGAGTTCACCTGCGACGTTCCACCCGACCGCGCCCGGCTTCAGGTGACCGCGCTGGGCATCGTCGAGCCGTACCTGAACGGCACGCGGGTGGGCGACGAGATGCTGGCGCCCGGATGGACCTCCTACCGGCACCGGCTCCAGGTGAGCACCTATGACGTCACCCAGCTGATCCGCTCGGGCGCCAACGCCCTGGGCGCGATCGTCGGCGAAGGCTGGGCCGCCGGGCGCCTCGGCTACGAGGGCAAGAGGCACCACTACACGCAGCGGCCCACCCTGTACGCGCGGCTGGAACTCGCCTACGGCGAGCAGACAGTGATCGTCACCACCGACGAGCAGTGGACTGCCGGCACCGGCGCGGTGCTGGCCGCGAGCCTGTACGACGGCGAAGCCTACGACGCACGGCGTGAGCCGGACGGCTGGAACCTGCCGGGTTTCACCGGCGCCTGGTCGCCGGTGGAGCTCTTCGACTGGGATCCCGGCACGCTCGTGCCCACGGTCGCCACCCCGATCCGCCGCATCGAAGAGCTGGCCCCGGTGCGGACCGTCGTCAAGGACGGCAAGACGATCGTCGACTTCGGGCAGAACATCTCCGGCTGGGTGCGAATCGCCGTCACCGGTGAGGCCGGGCAGAGCGTGACGATCCGGCACGCGGAGATCCTGCGAGACGGCGCGCTCGACACCGAGACCCTGCGCACGGCCCGGTCCACCGATCGCTACACCCTGCGCGGCGGCGGCCAGGAGACCTGGGAGCCGCGCTTCACCTTCCACGGCTTCCGCTACGCCGAGATCGACGGCCCCTACGACGAGGTCAGAGCGGTGGTGGTGCACAGCGACATGCGCCGTACCGGCTGGCTCGACACCTCCCACGACCTGCTCAACCGCCTGCACGCGAACACCGTCTGGTCGATGCGCGGCAACTTCGTCGGCGTGCCGACCGACTGCCCGCAACGCGACGAACGGCTCGGCTGGACCGGCGACCTCAACGCCTTCGCCCCCACCGCCGCCTTCTTGTACGACGTTCGCGCCGTTCTCGGCTCCTGGCTGGAAGATCTCGCCGCCGAGCAGCGCGAGAAGGGCTACGTCCCCTGGGTGGTGCCGGACGTGCTGTCCACCCCCTCCTCTCCCACCGCCCTGTGGAGCGACGTGGCGGTCAGCCTGCCATGGGTCCTGTACCAGGAGTACGGCGACGACGAGATCCTCAGACGCTGCTACGACTCCATGGCCGCCTTCATCCGCGACGTCGAGACCCGGCTCGACGGCAACGGGCTGTGGAGCAGCGGCTTCCAGTTCGGCGACTGGCTCGACCCCGACGCGCCCCCGGACAACGCCGGAGGCGGCAAGACCGACCGGCATCTGGTGGCCGCCGCGTACCTGGCCAAGACCACGCGCGAGATGGCCGACACCGCCCGCATCCTGGGCACGGCCGACGCCGGGCACTTCGCGTCGCTGGCCGAAAGGACGCGGGAGGCATTCCGCGCGGAATACGTCACCAAGAACGGCCGCGTCGCGGGCGAGACCGCCACCGCCTACGCGCTGGCCATCTGTTTCGACCTGCTCGACCCCGTTCAGGAGGCGCATGCCGGCACGCGCCTGGCCGCGCTGGCCGCCAAGGCCGGATTCAGGATCTCCACCGGCTTCGCAGGAACCCCGCTGGTCCTGCCCGCCCTCAGCAGGACCGGCCACGTGGAGGAGGCGTACCTGCTGCTCCTGGAGACCGGCTGTCCCTCCTTCCTGTATCCGGTCACCATGGGCGCGACCACGATCTGGGAGCGCTGGGACGCCGTCCGCCCCGACGGCAGCCTCAACTCCACCGGCATGACCTCGCTCAACCACTACGCACTCGGCGCGGTCTGCGACTGGCTGCACAAGACCGTCGGCGGCCTGACCCCGCTCGAACCCGGCTACCGGCGCATGCGCATCGCCCCCAAGCCCGGCGGCGGCCTCACCCACGCCACCCTCACCCACACGACCGTCCACGGTGAGGTCCGCATCGGCTGGCGCGTCGCGGACCGGTTCACCCTCGACGTGACCGTCCCCGACGGCACCGATGCCCTGGTCGAGCTGCCCGACGGCCGGACCGCCGAGGTCACCGGCGGCAGTCACTCCTTCGGCTGCGAGCTGCCCGGGAAGGACGTCCCCCGCGAGCCGTACACGATGGACACCCCGTTGCAGACGCTCGCCGGCGACCTGGCGGTGTGGCGGGCGCTGACGGAGGTGTTCGCCAAGCACTTCCCCGGCATCCCCCTCGACGGCACAGCCCCCGAGGCGGCCGCATATTCCCTCAGCCAGATCGTCGGCTTCATCCCCGGCGCGTCCGAGCAGCTGAGGAACGACCTGGAGGCCGCGCTGGAAGGTTCGTGGTGATGTGACAGCAGCTCGCGATGCGGGGCGCGGAGGCTCCCAATCAGTGGAACACCCGCGTCCGCCGTCACGCGCCGGCCGGTGTACTGGCCTTCGCGCCGGGACCCACCACTTCCAGGAGGCACCATGGCCATCGGCCAGCGCTTCGCGTTCACCAAGCTCCTCGTCGGCGATCTCGAAGCCGAGGTGGCCTTCTACTCCGCGGTCCTGGGCCTGGTCACCAGGCACCGCCTCTCCGGCGGGGAAGGACCCGACGCGCGCGAGGAGGTGATCCTGAGCGCCGCAGGCCACGAGGAGCCTTCCCTCGTCCTGCTTCACCGCCCTCATCAGGCACGCCCCGAGCCCGGTGAAGCCGTGCTCGGCTTCGTCGTCGACGACGTCGAGCAGGTGGTGCGGGCGGCGGAGGACGCCGGGGGAGCCGTGCGGGTCGCCCCCAGGACCGTGCCGCAGGCCGCCATGACCGTCGCGCAGGTCGAAGACCCGGAAGGACACCTGGTGGAGCTGCTCCAGCGCCGCTGACCGGCTGGTGCGGCGATGAAGAGGGCTGGAAGGGCGCCGGCCGTCATTGTGCAGAGGAAAGGGAAGAGACCATGTTTGATCTGTCGGGCCGTACCGCGTTGGTCACCGGAGCCGGTCAGAACGCGGGCGCGGGGATCGCTCGGGCGCTGGCCGCCCGGGGCGCTGCCGTGGCGGTCAACGATCTGGTACCCGAGCGCGCCGAATCGGTGAGCGAAGAGATCACCTCCGCCGGGGGACGCGCGGTGCCCGTCGTCTTCGACGTCACCGACCTGGAGGCGGTACGGGAGGGCGTCGGGCAGGCCCGCGCGGAGTTCGGCCGTCATTGCGACATCCTGGTGCACAACGCGGGCATCCCCGCCGACTTCGGGCAGGGGCCGTTCCGCACCCTTGCGCCGGACCGGTGGCGGGCGCCGGTGGAGATCAACCTGTTCGGGGCCATGAACTGCGTGTCGGCGGTCGCCGACGACATGTGCGAGGCGGGCTGGGGGCGGATCGTCCAGATCTCCTCCGGGGCCGCACGCACCGGCTCGGCGGCGGGCATCTCGCTGTACGGGGCGGCCAAGAGCGGCGTGGAGGGCTTCATCCGGCATCTGTCCCAGGAGTTCGCCCCGTTCGGCGTGACCGCCAACTCTCTCGCGCTCGGGCTGCAGAGCAACGTCGCCGGAGACAGTACGGAGGAGTTCGCGCGGCGGATCCCGACCCGCAGGCTCGGCACGCCGGAGGACGTCGGGGCGGCCGTCGTCTATCTCGCCTCGCCGGAGGCGTCCTGGATGACCGGCCAGACCCTCAACCTCAACGGCGGCAGCGTCACGAGCTGAACGCCGGAGCGCGTGCGGGGTGGCTCACCCCCTACGGTGGAGGGGGATCGTGAGGAGAGCCATGTCGTCCAGGAGGAGCTCGTCCATCACCGCCGGGCCTGCCGCCGGCCAGGTGGTGTCGCGGGTGGTCGACGAGATCACGCAGATGATCGTGTCGGGGGAACTGCTGCCAGGCCAGCAGATCCGGCAGGAGCACATGGCGGCCGCCCTGGGGGTCAGCCGGCTGCCGGTGCGCGAGGCGCTGCGGCAGCTCGCCGCGGACGGCCTGGTGGTTCACCAGCATCACGTCGGCTTCGCCGTGACCCGGCTGAGCCGGTCCGAGTTCGACCAGGTGTATCTCATGCGCCGGCTGCTGGAGACGGAGGTGATCCGCAGTCTGCCCCGGGCCGGCGCCGATGAGCTAGACCGGATCGCGGTCCTGGCCGAGGAGGTCGAGCGGGCCGCCGCCGAGGTGGACCTGCCACGCATGCGCACCCTCAACAGCCGGTTCCACTTCGCCATCTTCGAGTTGAGCGAGCTGAATCTCGTCGTGGGCCAGATCAGGCGCATCTGGACGTGGGCGCTGCCCTATCACGCGGTCTACCTCCATGACGAGGGGACGGGAACGGATCCTGGCCGAGCACCGCGCGATGGTCGCCGCGCTCGGCGCCGGTGACCTGGAACGGCTGGTGGAACTCATGAAC
Organism: Nonomuraea sp. NPDC050691; assembly: GCF_040654455.1. Classification (NCBI taxonomy): domain Bacteria; kingdom Bacillati; phylum Actinomycetota; class Actinomycetes; order Streptosporangiales; family Streptosporangiaceae; genus Nonomuraea; species Nonomuraea sp. NPDC050691. The sequence continues at coordinate 33,325 of NZ_JBFAIA010000016.1, read as the reverse complement.
ACGCATCGCGCGGGATCGGAGGCCCAGCTGAGCCTGATGCTGGCCGCGGGCGCGGTCGCGCACCGCCCGGTGCGCTGACGAGGTCCCCGTCCGCTGAACGGAACATCGTCCCCTGTGGCGGGTGGCGGCCCCATAGCGTGAACCGGACTGAAGGAGGAGCCCGGTTGACGACGACCATTCATCTTCCCCCGCACCGCCTCAGCGCGGCCTCGCAACGGCTTCGCGACGAGGTCCGGAGCTTTCTGGACGCCGAGCTGGAGGCAGGCGCCTTCGTTCCGCGCTGCGACGCATGGATGTCGGTGGCCGATCCGGCCTTCAGCCGCCGGCTGGGCGCACGCGGCTGGATCGGCATGACGCTGCCGAGCGCCTACGGTGGCCATGACCGATCGCCCCTGGATCGGTTCGTGGTGACCGAGGAGTTGCTGGCCGCGGGCGCGCCCGTCGCCGCGCACTGGATCGCCGACCGCCAGACGGCGCCATCGATCCTGCGTCACGGCAGCCACGCGCAGCGGGAGCGCTACCTGCCGGCGATCGCGCGCGGTGAGTGCTACTTCGCCATCGGGATGAGCGAGCCCGACGCGGGCTCCGACCTGGCGTCCGTACGCACCCGCGCCCGGCAGGTCGAAGACGGGTGGGAGATCAGCGGGACGAAGGTGTGGACGACCGGGGCGCACTTCGCCCACGCGATCGTCGTCCTGGCCCGCACGGACGGTTCGCCGGCGGACCGGCATTCGGGGCTGTCACAGTTCATCGTGGACCTGCCGGCACCCGGCGTCGAGGTCCGGCCGATCCGCACCATCGACGGGGAGCACCACTTCAACGAGGTGATCTTCGACGCGGCCGTCGTCGCCGAGGACAGTCTGCTGGGGGAGCGCGGCGCGGGGTGGCGGCAGGTCACCGCCGAACTGGCGCACGAACGATCCGGGCCCGAGCGCTACATGAGCACGGTGCCGCTCCTGCGAGCGTGGGCGGAACAACTGCGAGGGCAGAGCGGCGGAGCGGCGGCGGAGCGGGAGCTGGGCAGGCTCACGGCACGCGCCTGGACCCTGCGCCAGATGTCGCTGTCCGTGGCGGCGGCCCTGGCCGAGGGGCGGCCGCCCGAGATCACCGCCGCGCTGGTGAAGGATCTCGGATCCCGCTTCGAAGGAGACGTGGTGGAGACCGTACGGAGGCTGGAGGACATCGAACCCCGTAAGAACGGACCGGGCCTGGAAGGTCTGCTCGCCGAGGCGATCCTGCACTCCCCGGCGTTCACCCTGCGCGGCGGGAGCAACGAGATCCTCCGCTCGGTGGTGGCGCGCGGACTGGGGGTCCGATGAACGACGATCTGCGCGCGGAGATCCGCGCCGCGGTGACCGCCATCCTGGACGGACAGGGCGAGGACCGTACCGGCCACAAGAGGGTGTGGAAGGAACTGAGCGAGGGAGGATTCCACCTCGTCGGCGTTCCCGAGGCGGCCGGCGGCAGCGGAGGCAGCCTCGGTGAGCTGGCGGTGGTGACGGATGTCGCGGCCTTTCACGCCGCCCCCGTGCCGGTGGTGGAGACTGCCTTCCTCGCTGGTTGGCTGCTGGCCCGCGCAGGGCTGTCCGTGCCCGGGGGCTTGGTCGTCGCCTCACTCGACGAGGCTCGCGGGCACTGGCAGGACGGTGTGCTGAGGCTATCGGGACGCCTCCGCGTGCCATGGGCTCGGCACGCCGGCCATGTCGTCACGATGGTCCGGCATGAGGAGGAGAACGTAGTCGCCGTCATCCCCGTCAATGCCGGGGTGGAGCTGGTAACGGAGGACAACCTGGCCGGCGAGCCACGCGACGTGCTGGTCCTGGAAGGAGCGGCGGCAGACGCGTCCGCCGCCGCGCCGCCCGGCCTGGACACCAGCGCGCTGCTGATGCGGGGCGCGCTGGCCAGGTCCGTCCAGCTCGCGGCGGCAGCCCGCGCGGTGCTGGTCTCCGCCCGCCACTACGTCACCGAACGCGAGCAGTTCGGCCGTCCGCTCGCCCGTTTCCAGGCGGTGCAGCAGCACCTGGCGGCGCTGGCCGCCGAGGTCACCGCGATGCAGGTGAGCGCGGAGGCCGCCGTGGCCGCGGTCGAGCACGAGGACGCGGACGCCGAGGTGGCCGTCGCCGCGGCGAAGGCGACCACCTCGGCCGGCGCCCGACAGGTCGCCGCGATCGGCCATCAGCTGCACGGCGCGCTCGGCTACTCCAGCGAACATCGGCTCGGGGCCGTGACCACGCGGCTGTGGGCCTGGCGCGACGAGTTCGGCAACGAGAGCCACTGGCAGGACCGCCTGGCAGCCGCCCTCCACGACCGCGCCTGGTGGTCGCTGCTGGCAGGAGGCGCCAGATGAGCGGTGCCGTCCGCGGAGTGCGGGTGCTCGACCTCAGCCGGGTCCTGGCCGGGCCGTTGTGCGCGCAGATGCTCGCCGACCACGGCGCGGAGGTGATCAAAGTGGAGGCGCCCGCGGGTGACGAGACCCGCCGGTGGGGCCCGCCGTTCGTCGACGAGGCGGAGACGACCAGCGCCTACTACGAGGGCCTCAACCGCAACAAGGCCAACGTCGTGCTCGATCTGCGCACGCAGCCGGGCCGTGAGGTGCTGCACGATCTCATCGCCCGGGCGGACGTGGTCGTGGAGAACTTCAAGGCCGGGACGATGGAGGGGTGGGGGCTGGGGTACGAGTCCCGGCTGGCGCGGGAATTCCCCGGGCTGGTCTACTGCCGCATCACCGGTTACGGCGTCGACGGCCCTCTCGGAGGTCTTCCCGGCTACGACGCCGTGCTCCAGGCCTACGGCGGGCTGATGAGCCTGAACGGCGAACGCGACGGCGACCCGCTACGCGTGGGGGTGCCCATCGTCGACCTCACCGCGGCGCACCAGGCGTTCGCGGGTGTGCTGCTGGCCTTGCTGGAGCGCGCCGGCAGCGGACGGGGCCAGCTCGTGGACGTGACGCTGTTCGACGCGGTCCTGTCGATCCTGCATCCGCACTCCGCCACCTACCTGCAGTCCGGCGACGTGCCCGAGCGGACCGGGGCCGCGCATCCGACCGTGGCGCCCTACCAAGTGTTCCGCACCGCGGGGGAGGGCCGCCTGTTCGTCGCCGCCGCCAGCGACGCCCAGTTCGTCGCGCTCACCGAGGTGCTCGGCCGCCCGGATCTGGCCGCCGATCGGCGCTTCCGGCGCAACAGGGACCGGGTGAGCCGTCGCGCGGAGTTGCTGGCGGAGCTGGAGCCGCTCTTTCTGCTGCACGATGCCGGCGATCTCGCCGAAGAGCTGGCGGCACGCGGCGTGCCGGCGAGTCCGGTGCACGACATCGACGGCGCGCTGTCCGCGCCGCACACCCGGCACCGCGCCATGGTCGTCCAGGACGGGACGTACCGCGGTATCGGGGTGCCGATCAAGCTGGGCCGGTCGGCGGCGGTGCCGCCGCGTGCCCCCGCGGCGGCAGGGGCCGACACCTGCCGCGTTCTGACCGAGCTGGGCTACGGCCCGGAGCGGATCTCGGCGCTCGGCAGTTCGGGAGCCTTCGGGCCGCACTCACCCTGAGGGTGTCCGGACGCCGTCCAGCACCATGTGGAAGGCCTCCCGCAGGAGGTCGGCGATGCCCTGCCCGGCGTCGGAGGTGATCCACCGCATGAAGACATGCCGGGTGGCCTGCACTACGAGGTAGGCGGGGAGTGAGCGTTCCAGCGGACGCTCGCCCCATCCGATGCGCTTGGCGAGAAATTGCGCCACCGCCTCGGACAGCTCGTCGTCGACCTCCATCCAGCGCAGCCGGTACTGCGGACTGGAGGCCACCACCGCCAGGAACCGGCGCTCGGAGGGGCCGACCACCTCCTCTTCGAGCGCCGACATCCACACCGCGACCAGCACCTCCACGAGATCCCCGTCGGTGGGTGCGTCCTGGAGAGCCTTGATGACCAGCTGCGAGCTGTGGCGGAACAGCGGCCGGACGACGTCCTCCTTCACCGGGAAATGACGGTAGAACGTGCGGGTGGCGATGCCCGCTGCTTCGGCGATGCGCTCGACCGTCGCCGAGGTGTCGCCGTCGGCGACGAAGATCTCCGCCGCCTTGTGAGCGATCGTCATACGGAGCTCTTCGTTACGCCGCTCCGTCAAGCTCTGCCGGCTGTGCTTCGTCATGGGCAACACCTCACAGCCTCCCAGTCTCCCAGAGGCTCGACACCTTCCCGATCCGCATTTCGTATGCGGAAAGCGGATCCAATCTGTTTACACCACTGCAACCGGGACGTAAGCTCACGAGGTGTCAGTTTGTGCCATGTAGGCACAATGTGCAACCGGCGATGTGGCCGGGGAGGCAAAGCATGACCACGGCACAGAGCCATGGCTCGCCCATCACCATGATCGACAGGGTGGCGTCCCTGCTGCAGGTATTCGACGGCCACCCCCGGCTCACCCTGGCGCAGATCGCGCGGCAGGCCGATCTGCCGCGTTCATCGGCGCACCGTATCCTGCAACGGCTGGTGGAGCTCGGCTGGGTGGCACGGGAGGGTTACCAGTACCGCCTGGGCCTGCGCATGTTCGAGCTGGGCAGCAAGGTCGTTCAGCGCGAGCGCCTGCACCAGGCCTGTCTTCCCTTCATGTACGCCCTGCACCGCTCCACCGGCTTGACGGTGCACCTGAGCGCGCTGATGTCGGGCGAAGTGCTGCACCTGGAGCGCATCGGCGACTGGCCGGACAGGGGAGACACCTGGCGCCCCGGAGGCCGCCAGCCCGCCGTGCAGTCAGCCTCGGGCCGCGCCATCCTGGCGCAACTCACCGAAGCCGAGTGGCCGGACCTGATCTTCCCGCCTCCGGCCACCGTGCACGGCGTCCACACCCTCACCCAGCTGCGACGCGACGTGGAGCGCGTGCGCGACCGAGGCGGCGTCGCCCTTGACGTCCAGGGTTGCACCGCGGGGATCACTGCGGTCGCGGCCGCCATCGGCCCATCCGGCAGCGACCTTCGCGCGGCTCTGTCGCTGTGCGGGCCCGCCGCGACGATGCCGGCGCAGGAAGCGGGCGATGCGGTGCGCATCGCCGCCATGGACATCTGGTACGCCGCCTCCGGACTGGCCCGCCGCCCCGGACGGCCCGCGCGTGTCGCCGCGATCACGCGCGCCTGCTGATTCACCCCCCATACCAAGAGACCGGTGACCCATGACCTTGATATCCCCGGACGACCCCACGTACGTGCTGGCCCGCGTGACCGACGTCGACCGCGAGGCCCTCGACGCGGCCATCGACGTCGCCGAGCCGGGCGCCCTGCTGATGGCGCTGATCCACCACACCGGGGACACCCGACTCCTCGACGAGTTCAAGAGCAGACTCGACCAGGAGCGCCGCCGCGCGCACGAGGAGGGACGCCCGCCGGCGATCATGGGGGAGTACCCTGCGGCGGTCGCGGCCGAGGTGCGCGAGCGCGCCCGGCACCTGCTCCACGGGCCGCTGATCCCTCGGATCGCCGTACCGGACGACGCCCTGTTCCGCCGGATGGCGGAGCTGTGCGTGGACGACGCCGTCGGCGACGAGTACATCCCCCATCTGCGCGAGCAGGGCGGCTTCGAGGCCGCCCGCCGGATCGTTCCGACCACCCGCAAGCCGCCGGCCGGCTTCACTGTCGCGATCATCGGCTGTGGCATGATCGGCCTGAACGCCGCGATCAAACTCGGCCAGGCCGGTTTCCGCTACCAGGTGTTCGAAGAACGCGACGACCTAGGCGGAACGTGGTCGCGCAACACCTATCCCGGCGCGGCCGTCGACACGCCGAGCCACTTCTACTCGTACTCGTTCGAGCTCAACCCCGGCTGGTCGAAGTACTACCCGACAGGAACGGAGTACCAGCGCTACCTGCGCCACGTGGCCGACAAATATGGCCTCCACCCGCACATCACCTTCTCGACGAAGGTGCTCGGCTGCCGCTGGCATGAGGACGACCAGGTCTGGGAGGTCACCGTCCGCCACAAGGACGGCTCCGTGCGTACGCACCGGGCCAACGCCGTGGTCACCGCCACGGGCGTGCTCAACGCGGCCGCCATCCCCGACATCGACGGCCTGGACACGTTCGAAGGCGAGACGATGCACACCGCCGAGTGGCGCCATGACGTGGACCTGAGCGGCAAGCGGGTGGTCGTCCTGGGCACCGGCTGCACGTCCGTCCAGGTGGTGGCCGCCATCGCCGAGCAGGTCGAGTCCTTGGACGTCGTCATGCGGCAGCCGCACTGGGTCATCCCCGAGCGTAAGGTCGCCGCCGACGTGCCCGAGGGCATGAGGTGGGCGCTGGAGCACATCCCCTACTTCCACCAGTGGTTCCGCGTCAAGACCTACTGGTGGACCGCCGACAAGGGGTGGCCCATACCCCGCATCGACGAGGAGTGGTACGCCACCCACGTCTCGGCGTCCCCGGCCAACGACATGGTGATGCAGGTCTGCCTGGACCACCTCGACCGGTCGTTCGCCGACCGTCCCGATCTGAAGGAGATGCTGACGCCGGACTTCCCGCCGTTCGCCAAGCGGATCGTCAAGGACCCCGGCTTCTTCGAAGCCGTCAAGCGCGACAACGTGTCGCTGCACCGCGGATCGTTGCGGCAGATCCGCCCGGACGGTGTGGTGACGACGGAGGGCGAGTTCATCGCCGCCGACGTCATCATCTGGGCCACCGGCTTCAAGCTCGAATACCTCGGATTCCTCGACGTCGTCGGCCGCGGCGGCGTCAGACTGTCCGAGGAATGGGCCGACGAGAACCCGAGGGCGTATCTGGGCATCACGGTGCCGGGCTTTCCCAACTTCTTCGTCACGGCAGGTCCGAACGCCGCGCCCAACCACGGCGGCGGCCACAACGTCACCAGTGAGGAGCACGTCCACTACGTCGTGGAGAGCCTGCAGTACCTCATCGAGAACGGCCACACCGCGATGGAGCCGACGCGGGAGGCGACGGAGGACTACAACCGGCGCGTCGATGAAGAACTGGACAAGACCGTCTGGAAGCACGGTGGTACGGCGACCGGGTACTACCGCAACAAGTCCGGACGTGCCTGGGTGGCCTGCCCGTGGCGGCTGGTCGACTACTGGGCGATGCTGCGCGCGCCGGAGCCACGCGACTACGTGTTCACCTCACCGCCCCAAAGCTGATCGTCACGTCAGGGGGTGCGGAGGAGCCCGCACCTCCCAGGCGTGGTCACTCCCCGCGGAACACCGGGGAACGCCGCTCAAGGCTCGCCGCGATCCCCTCGGCGCAGTCCGCGGTCGCCCACAGTCGCGCCTGCTCGGCCAGCTCGTGCTCCAGAGCCTCGGCGACGCGGCGCGAGAGACCGGCCCGCAGCGTCGAGCGGATCGACCTCACCGCCAGCGGGGCCGCCGACGCCAGCTCGCGTGCCCAGGCCAGTGCGTGCTCGCGCTGCCGGCCGGGCTCGGCCAGCCGGTCGGCCAGACCGATCCGATGCGCCTCCTGGCCGCGCACGGGCCGGGCGCTCAGCAGCATGTCGGCCGCCGCCTGCCGGCCGACGATGTCCGGCAGCGTCACACTCAGCCCGAACCCCTGATGGAAGCCCAGCATGGCGAAGTTGGCGACGAACCGGGTGTTCTCATCAGCGACTCGGAAATCGGCCGCGCAGGCCAGCCCCAGACCGCCGCCCACGGCGGCGCCTTGGACCGCGGCGATGATCGGAGTCCGGATCTCGAACAACTGCGCCGCCCGCCGGTACAGGCGCTCCGACACGGCCACCCGGTCGCCGTCGAAACCGCCGCCCGTCCCGAAGTCCGCGCCGGCGCAGAAGTGCTTGCCCTCGGACGCCAGGACGAGGACCCGGCAGCCGGGGCTGTCGTCCCATTCGCGGGCGGCGTCCACGATGCGGCCGATGAGGTGCTCGTCGAAGTAGTTGGCGGGCGGTCGGCGCATCTCCAGGAGCCCGACCCCGTTCTCCACCGTGACCGACAGGTCCGGCCCTGGACAGGGCTCGGTGTCCGCTCGCACGATCGGCCTCCACACCGTCGGGGATGAATGCGTCTCCTACCCTGCCCGACGCCGGTCGCCGCCCCCGCCGAGGTGTCCGCTCAGTGGACGTCCGACACCGGACGACCGGTGATCAAGAGGACAGTCGACACATGAGCTGCCATGAGACTTCCGAGGTCGCCAACCTCATGCACGCCTTCGCCCGCCTGGCCGACAAGGGCACGCCGCAGGACCTCGGCGCCCTGCTCACCGACGACGTGGAGTGGACGATGGCCGGAGCACACTGGCGCGGACGCGAACAGACCCTCGCCGGGCTGAGTCGCATGCGCGAGCTCGGACACGCCGGCCCCGACTCGGGCAACCGACATGTGATCACCAACCTGGAGGTGCACGCCACCGGTGACCGCGCCACGGCGCTGTCCTGTTTTCTGCTCGTGTCAGCCGGCTCGCCGGCGGAGATCGCCGTCGTCGGCTCCTACCGGGACGAGCTCAGGCGCGGCCAGGACGGCCGTTGGCTCCTGGCACGACGTGAGGTGACGACCTGACACCGCTCGCTGGGACACGCAAGCCGTCCACTCACCGGAACACCGTCCCGCAACGGCGTCGCCCCCGTCCTAGCGTCGTGTCGCCAGCCCGTAAGCGATGCGCTCACCGCAGGGGAGAGCAATGACAGCCGCCGACCACACCGACCCTCGCCTCGGTAAGGCCCTCGACCGCGCACTGGATCTGGGCGAGATCGGTATCGCCGTCGCCGCCTACCACCGAGGCGAGCTGGTCGTCGACGCCGTCGCCGGAGTCACCGACGTCACCACCGGCGCACCTGTCGACGAGCGCACCCTGTTCCCGGTGTTCTCCGTGACCAAGGGCGTCACCGCGACCGCGCTCCATCTGCAGGCCGAGCGCGGGCTGGTCGACCTGCGGGCGCCGATCGCCCGGTACTGGCCGGAGTTCGCCGCGGGCGGCAAGCAGTCCATCACGGTCGAGCAGGCCCTGTCGCACCGGGCGGGCATCCCGCAGATGCCGGAAGGCGTCACCCCGGAGTTGCTGGCCGACTGGGAGTGGATGACGGACCGGATCGCCGGCTTCACCCCGCTGTACGAGCCGGGCACGACCAGCGCCTACCACGTCCTGGTCTGGGGGTGGATCGTCGGCGAGGTCGTGCGCCGCACAGATCCGGCGCACCGTCCCTTCGACGTCTTCGTCACCGAGGAGATCTGCGCGCCGCTCGGCGTCACCGACTTCCACCTAGGCGTCTGCGATGACGACCTCTCACGGGTGGCCACCCTGTACGGAGGCAACGCGTTCGCGATCTCCGACGAGCACGGCATCAGTCCCCAGGCCGTCTTCCCCGGCTCCGACGTGCACAACCAGCCGGTCATGCGACAGGCCGTGGATCCGGGAGCGGGCGCGATCGCCACCGCGGGCTCGGTGGCCAGGATCTTCGCGATGCTGGCCGAAGGCGGGCGACTGGACGGCGTCCGGCTGCTGTCGCCCGACCGGGTCGCGACGTTCACCCGTCCACGCACGGACGCGCACGCCCCCGACCAGGTGCTGACCATCCCGGTGTGGTTCGGCGCCAACGGGTTCTGGCTCGGCGGCGAGCCGGGGGCCTCCGACCCGCTCGTGGGGGACCATCGCTCCGTCATCTACAGCCCCGGCGCGGGAGGCTCCCTCGCCTGGGCCGATTTGCGCGACCGGATCGCGGTCGCGATCTGCCACAACAACATGGACGCCCCGGTGAGCGCGGGACCCGGCAGCACCTTCGAGCCCGTGGTGCGCGCCATCCGCGAGATCGTCGCCGAGCGTGAGGGGAGCATGAGATGAGTACGCCACGGGAGCTGTTCGGCGGCGGCGTCGCGGTCATCACCGGGGCCGGTGCGGGCATCGGCGCCGGCCTGGCCCGGTACGCGGCCCGTGAGCTCGGCATGACGGTCGTGCTCGCCGACGTCGACGCCGCCGCGATCGCCGCTGTGCGGGCCGAACTGGAGCAGGACGGCGCCCGCACCCTCGACGTCGTCTGCGACGTGCGGGATCCCGACGCCGTCGAGCGCCTGGCTGCGACCGCCCTCCGAGACGCCGGTCCCGTCAGGCTCCTGGTGAACAACGCCGGCGTCGAACAGTTCGGCTACCTGTGGGACACCCCCGTCGCCAACTGGGAGCGCCTTCTGGCGATCAACGTCAGCGGCGTCTTTCACGGCATCAGGGCGTTCCTGCCGCGCATGATGGCCGAGCCCGGCCGCTCGTGGGTGTGGAACCTGTCGTCCATCGGCGGGGTCAGCGCCAGCCCACTGCAGGCGCCGTACATCATGAGCAAGCACGCCGTCCTGGCGCTCACCGAATGCCTGCGCCAGGAGGTCGAGCTCGCCGGACACGGGCATCACGTCCACGTCCAAGCGGTGCTTCCCGGGGCCGTGGCCTCGAACATCTTCGAGTCCGCCGGCGCCGTCGAAGACGGGGACGTCGCCGCCGCAGAAGACCACCGCGCCGCCATGCTGCAGATCAAAGCCCAGGCGATGGACCCTCTCGACGCCGCCCGCGCATTCTTCGACCAGGCCGCGGCCGACGAGTTCTACCTGCTGTCACAGCCCTTCGTCGCCGACGCCATGGCGGCACGGGCCGACATCCTCGTCCACCGCCGCGCCCCGCGACTGCCGCAGGGCGAGTTCTCCGTCCCCGCCTCCTGAAGCCCGCCCATGCCGCTGACACCCGACCTCGACCCGGACGCCGCCGCGATCGCCGCGGCCATGGCCGGCCTGCCACCCATGCGCGAGCGCGGCCTCGACGCGATCCGCCACGCCATGGAAGCGATGCCACTTCCCGCGGATCTGCCCGTCATGGCCGCCACCCAGGACCATCTGATCCAAGGGCCGTGGGGCGAGATCCCGCTGCGCGTCCACCGTCCGACCCTCGACGAGCGCGCGCCGGTGCTGGTCTACTTCCACGGCGGCGGCATGTGCCTGGGCTCCAACCACTCCTTCGAGCCGCTGGCCAGGCACCTCGCCCACCACAGCGGCGCCACGGTGGTGTCGGTCGGATACCACCTCGCCCCGGAGTCGCCACCCCCCGCCCAGTTCGACGACGCCTACACCGCCACCGTCTGGACCGCCGAACACGCCGGCGACCTGCACATCGACCCGGACCGGCTCGTCGTCATCGGCGACAGCGCGGGCGGCACCCTCGCGGCAGCGGTCGCCCTGGCCGCGCGGGACCGGGGCGGGCCGGCGATCAGTTGTCAGGTGCTCGCCTATCCCGGCATCGACCGGGACCTGGCCGCCCGGTCGATGACCGACCACGCGCAGGCGCCGATCCTGAGCCGTGACGACGTCCTGTTCCTGAACGAGAACGCCGACGCCGGGCAGGGCCACCCGGACAGTCCCTACCGCATCCCCGCCTACGCCGCCGACCTGAGCGGGCTGCCGCCGGCCATCGTGGTGACGGCCGAATGCGACCCGATCAGGGACTGGGGCGAGCGCTACGCCCGCCGGCTGCGGGAGGCCGGCGTCCAGACCACCCACACCCGCTACCCCGGCACCTACCACGGCTTCCTCGCCCAGTCGGACCATCTCGCCCGAGGCCGGCTCGCCGTCGCCGAGATCGGCGCGCTGCTGCGCGCCAAGTTCGCCCACCCGCTGCCTTTCTGATCTCAGGAGAATCCGTGGCCGACACCGCCGTCGATCCGTTCGCCGACGCCCGCGTCCACACCGCACACCGGCTGTCGAGCGGCTACACCTGGGCCGAATGCCCCCGCTGGCACGACGGTGCGCTGTGGTTCAGCGACATGTACGCGCACCGCATCGTCCGACTGGACGACGACGGCACCCCGCACACCGTGCTGGACCTGTCACAGCGCACGTCCGTCAACGGCGCCGAGGCCATCCCGGGCGGGTTCGGCTGGCTGCCCGACGGCAGGCTGATCGTCACCTCGATGCACGAGCGGCTCGTCCTGGCCTTCGACGGCGAGCAGGTCACCGTCCACGCCGACCTGCGGGAACTGGCGAGCGGGCCGATCAACGACGTGGTCGTGGACGGCGACGGCCGCGCCTATGTCACCCAGCTCGGCTTCGAACTGTTCCAGGGGGAGGAGCCGCGCGACTCGCCGCTGCTGGTCGTGGAGCCCGCCGGCACCGTACACGCCCTGACCGGGCTGGGCGGCATGTCCGGCGCGAACGGCATCGCGATCACCGCGGACGGCAGCCGCGTGCTGACCGCCGAGGCGTTCGCCAACCGCATCACCGTGCTGGACCGCGACGCCGACGGCCGCTTGGACAACCGGCGTGTCTTCGCCGTCACGCCTTCGCTGCCGGACGGCATCTGCCTGGACGACGACGGCGGTGTCTGGGCAGGAATGCCAGGAGTGTCCGTGGCCCGTTTCGTCGAAGGCGGCGCCATCACCGACGTGGTGCCCTTCGACGCAGCCGAGGCCCTGCCACCCGCCTGCGTGCTCGGCGGCGCGGACCGGCGCACCCTCTACATCTGTGCCGGGCTGGACGTCATGGACTGGGAGGAGTCCCGGCGCAACCGCCGCGGAACCATCTGGCAGCTCCCGGTCCAGGTGAGCGGCGGAGCCAACCGCCCATGACCGACAAGGGATCCCCTATGGACCTGCTTTCCTTCCACGACCGCGTCGTGATCGTCACCGGCGCAGGACGCGGCATCGGCCGGGCACATGCCCTGCTGCTGGCCGCCCGCGGCGCGGGCGTCGTCGTCGCCGACCTCGGCGCCAGCGTGGACGGCTCCGGCGTCGAGGACGACGACCCGGCCGCCGACGTCGCCGCCGAGATCCGCGCCGCCGGCGGGCGGGCCGTCGCCTGCCGCGCCGACGTCGCCACCGAGAGCGGCGCCGCCACCGTGGTCGAAGCCGCCCTGGCCGAGTACGGCCGGCTGGACGCGGTGGTGAACAACGCAGGGATCGTCCGGACCGGGCACTTCGACGAGATCCCGATCGAGGAGTACCAGCGCCACCTCGACGTGCACTTCTTCGGCTCGCTGCACGTCTGCCGCGCCGCCTGGCCGCACCTGATCGCCTCCGGCACCGGCCGGGTGGTCAACACGGTCTCGGCCGCGATGCTGGGCAACCCGCTGATGACGCACTACGGCAGCTCCAAGGGGGCCGTCTTCGCCCTCACCCGCAACCTCGCCATCGAGGGCGCCCCACACGGTGTGCTGGTCAACGCCCTGGCGCCCGGAGCCGGCACCCGTATGGCCGAGAACTCGGCCGACTCGCTGTCCCCCGACGTCATGCAGTACCTGCGCACCCAGCTTCTGCCCGAGCACGTGGCCCCGGTGGCCGCGTACCTCACCCACCCCTCCTGCCGGGTGAGCGGCGAGGTCTTCAACGCCGCGGGCGGTACGGTCAACCGGCTCGCCGTCGTCACCACCCAGGGCATCCACGAGCCTGACCTGACCATCGAGACGGTGGCCGAACGGTTCGACGACATCATGGCCCTCACCCCCGAGGCGCGGCCGGAGACCGTCACCGCGGCACAGCCCCATTCCGCCTGAACTCCGACGGAGAGATGATGACCACCCACATCGAGTTCCCCTTCGCGCCCCGGCCCCCGGCCGAGGCCGTGGAACATTTGCGGCTCCTCATGGCCGACCGCCCCATGACCAAGGTCACCATGCCCTACGGCGGCGACGTCTGGATCGTGCACCGAAACCGGGCGGCCCGGCAGATCCTCAGCGATCGGCGCTTCGTCCGGGAGCCGTTCCGCACCGGGGAGCGGGAGGTGCCGTTCTTCGTGCCGTTCCCCGACTTCCTGCGCACGACGCTGCAGTTCGAGGATCCGCCTCAGCACACCAGGCTGCGCAAGCTGGTGCAGAAGGCGATCTCGCCGCGGCGCGTGCGCGACATGCGCGACTCGGCGGTCGCCTTCGCCAACGAGCTGATCGACGGCATGATCGCCCGGGGCGGCGTGCGCAACCTCGTCGAGGAGTACGCGGTACCGCTGCCCATCGAGATGCTCAGCTCGCTGCTGGGCGTGCCCTCGTCGGATCGGGAGAAGTTCGAGCGCTGGAGTTCCTCCACCCTGTCGGTGGCAGGGAGATCCGAGGAGGAGATCGCCGCCGACATGAGCGAGCTGGCCGCGTACATGACCGACCTGATCGGGAAGCGGCGGGCGGAGCCCCGGGACGACCTGCTCAGCTCCTTGGCCCACGCCCACGAACGCGACGAGACGCTCACCGACGCCGAGATCCTGCCCATCGCGTTCCTGCTCATCGTCGGGGGCTTCGACAACACCGCCAACTTCCTGACCACCGGCGTGCTGTCGCTGCTGCGCTCCGACGAGCAGCGGGAGCTGTTCCTGACCGACCCCGACGCCCTGGCACCCACGGCCGCCGAGGAAGTGCTTCGACATGGCGCGTTCATGATGGGCGGCCCGGTCGGGGGAGGGGGCGGCCTGGTGCCGTTCGTCGCGACGGAGGACGTGGTCATCGACGGACAGCTGATCGCCGCCGGGGAAGCCGTCAGCCTGGACCCGGGCGGCGCCAACCACGACCCCGACGTCGTGCCGGATCCGGGCCGCTTCGACATCACCAGGACCGACAACCCGCACCTGATGCTCAGCTACGGCATGCACCACTGCCTCGGCGCGCCGCTGGCCCGCATGGAGCTGCAGGTGGGCATGGCCGAGATCTTCAAGCGGCTGCCGCGGCTGCGGCTGGCGGGCGAGCCCGTGGTCCGCCACGACGTGCTGACCCAGCCGATGACCGACCTGCCCGTCACCTGGTGAACGCAAGGAACAGCGCATTGCCGAAAGTGTTCTACACCCAGCCCGACGGCCGCCAGGAAGTGATCGAAGCGGCCGCCGGTGACTCGGTCATGCAGACCGCGGTCCGCAACGGCGTCTCCGGCATCGTCGGCCAGTGCGGCGGCTCGCTGTCGTGCGCGACCTGCCACGTCTTCGTGGCCGAGGAGAACGCGGGCGACTTTCCCCCCGCCGGCGACGACGAGGACGAGATGCTCGACTGCGCCGCCACCGAACGCCAGGACAACTCCCGCCTGTCCTGCCAGCTCGTCCTGCGCGAGGGCCAGGAGGTCCACGTGACCATCCCGGAAGCCCAGCTGTGAACCTGCTCATCGTGGGCGCCGGCCAGGCCGGTGTGCAGATCGCCGGCAGCGCCCGGGACCTGGGCTGGGAGGGCCCCATCACCCTCGTCGGCCAGGAGCCGCACGCCCCCTACGCCCGGCCCCCGCTGTCGAAGGCGTTCCTCAAAGGCGAGGCATCGCTCTCATCCCTCGCCCTGCGCAGCGCCGCCTTCTACGCCCAGCAGCGCATCGATCTGGTGCCGGACGAGCACATCGGCCGGATCGAGCTCACCGGCGGCGGAGCCGGCACGGCCTTCTCCGCAGCCGGCCGCCGCTGGAGATTCGACCGTCTCGTCCTGGCCACCGGCGCGCGCCCGCGTCGCCTGCCGATCGAGGGCGCCGACCTGGACGGCGTCCTGGCACTCCGCGACATCCGCGACGCGCAGGCTCTCGCGCGCCGCCTGGCCGGCGCCACCGCCCTGGTCGTCATCGGCGGCGGCTTCGTCGGCTTGGAGGTGGCCGCCACCGCCGCGGCGGCGGGCGTGCCCACGACGGTCGTCGAAGCCGCACCCGCGCTGATGAACCGCGTCGTCAGCACGGCTACCGCCGACATCATCGCGACCGCGCACCGCGCTGCCGGCGTGCAGATCCGCACGGGACAGCGCCCCCTCCGCCTGCGCGGCACGGACGGCGCGGTCGTCGCGGTCGAACTGGACGACGGCGACGAACTGCCCGCAGACCTGGTCCTGGTCGGCGTGGGGGCCCAGCCTCGCGACGAGCTGGCCCGAGCCGCCGGATTGCACTGCGACAACGGCATCGTCGTGGACGCCCGATCCCTGGCCTCCGACGGCCACACCGTCGCCATAGGCGACTGCGCGAACCTGCCCGACCCGTCCCCTTGGTCGGACGACTCTCCACGGCTGCGGCTGGAAAGCGTCGACAACGCCGTCGAGCAGGCCACCTCGGCCGCCGCCACGCTGGTCGGCCTGGACCGCCCCTACCGCAGCCTCCCATGGTTCTGGTCCGACCAAGGAGGCCTCAAGCTGCAGATCGCCGGACTGGCCCGTCCGGACGACGAGGTCCTGATCCGCCCGGGCCGGCGCCCAGGTCAACACACGGCGCTGCGCTACCGGGGCCCGCGGCTGGTCGCCGCCGAATGCGTCAACAGCCCCGCCGACTTCCTCGCGGTACGCCGGGCCCTCGGCGAGGGCGTCACCCTGCCGCGGACGACGGCCACGGACACCGGTCTGTCGCTGAAAGAACACCTCGCCACCGCACAGTCCGCCGACATCAAGGAGTCACGATGCCCATGACAGGCCAGTACGAACCGAGCCGCGCCGACTGGGTGGCCCAGCAGGTCGAGCTCTACGAACGCACCGGCGGGGCGGAGGGCGGAACCTTGCAGGGCCGCCCCGTCGTCATCCTCACGACCAGAGGCGCGAAATCGGGGAAGATCCGCAAGACACCGCTGATGCGGGTCACCGACGGCACTCGCTACGCCGTCGTCGCCTCCCAGGGCGGTGCGCCCACGAACCCCTTCTGGTTCCACAACATCATGGCCGACCCGCATGTCTCCCTGCGGGACGGCACAGTGGTCCGTGACTACGTCGCGCGCCGCGTCGAAGGCGAGGAACGCAGGAAGTGGTGGGCCATGGCCGTCGAGACCTGGCCCGACTACGAGGAGTACCGCAAGCGGACCGACCGCGACATCCCCGTCTTCGTCCTTGAGCCCTCCTCCTGACGGGCGTCCTCCGTGAGCTTGGGCCCACTGGACCCTTGCGGCGGCGCTCCTGGCGTTGCGCGCGTCGAGGGCGCCGGCGGTGACGAGCGCTTGCGTGACGTTCCCCGTCGCCCCCGGAGCGTCCTGGGCCGAGACGCGTGCGTGGAGCGCGGAAACTGATGTCCCGGATCCCGGCTTGCCGACGCTCGCCCCGGGACCGGCCCTTGGAGACCCACAGGGGATGACGTACCAGGTGATGCGCGCAAGCCGCCATGTGGGCGAATGGCAGGGTCTATGCGGCGCCGGTCTGAGCGCGCACCATCCGCGCGTACCACCCGTGCCGGTCGCCGAGCAGGTCAAGGCGATCTCCGTGTTCCGCTACCCGGCCCTCGTCCAGGGCCACGACGGTGTCGAAGGACTCGAGCACGCCGAACCTGTGGGTGATCATCACCGTGGTCCGTCCCGCCCGCTCGGCCAGGATCGCCTCGACGACCTCCAGCTCGGTCATCGGGTCGAGCGCGGAAGTGGCCTCGTCGAGTACCAGCACTGACGCGCCGGCCAGGAGTGCGCGAGCCAGGGCGATGCGCTGTCGTTCGCCGCCGGACAGCAGCGCCCCTCGCTCTCCGACCAGCGTGTCGTAACCGTCCGGGAGTGCCATGATCCGCTCGTGGACGTGGGTGAGCCGGCAGGCGCGCACGAGATCGTCCGCGGTGGCGTCGGGGGCGGCGTATCGGAGGTTGTCGGCGATCGACCCCTGGAAGAGGAAGGGCTCCTGCGTGGCGATGCAGACCCGCCCGGGGGAGGGACGGCCGATCTTTGCCCCGTCGATTCGGACCGACCCCTCGGTGGGCGCGTGCAGGCCGGCGAGCAGGTGGCCGAGTGTCGTCTTGCCCGAGCCGCTCGGGCCGACGACCAGCGTGGTGGATCCGGCCGGGAGGGTGAGGCTCACGCCGTCCAACGCGGGACGGTCCCGCTCACCTGCGGCGTACCGGAAAGTGGCCTCACGGACGGCGAGCGCGCCGGGCCCGGGGGCCGGGTCCGGCCGTGGATCAGGCCCGGGCTCCAGCTCGGGCGCGGGCTCCAGGTCGAGGTAGTCGAAGACCCGCTCGAAGGCTCCCTGGGCGGAGCGGAACTCGGTGGAGATGTGCAGGAGTTGCCACAGGGGCTGGTAGAGCCTGGCCTGCAGCACGGTGAAGGCGACCAGCGTGCCCGGGGTGATCCCGTCGGACAGTCCCGCCGCCACGAACACCAGATAGGGGGTCAGCACGAAGAAGACGTGTCCCGCGCTCAGCACCCCTTGGGCCACCAGTCCGGAGCGTACCCCGAGCCGGATCAGCCGCCGGCTTTCCGCGGCGAACCTGCCGGCCTCGTCCGCGCTTCTGCCGTGAACCCTGGCCAGGATGACGGCGCCCAGGCACAGCCGCTCAGCCACGATGGCCGACAGTCGCGCGCGAGAGTGCTGGCTCACCTCCGAAAGGTTCTTGAGCGCTCGCCCGGAGCGGGAGGCCACCCAGACGACGATCGGTGCGAGAATCAGGGCGGCGCCCGCGAGCTGGGGTGAAAGTGCCACCATCGCGCCGGCGGCGGCCACGAATCCGATGACGCCGGACAGCGTGCTGGGCAGGGTGTCCTTGACGGCGTGCTCGATCTGAGCGGTGTCGTTGGCCAGCCGCGACTGGATCTCGCCGCCTGGTGTCGCGGCGAAGAAGGCCAGCGACATGCGCTGGAGACGGCCGAACAGCTCCACGCGCAGCGCGTGCACCACTTGCTGCGCGACGCGGGCCGACACCCACGTCTGGCCGAGGTCCACCACGCCCACCGCGCAGGCGGTGGCCAATGCCAGGCCGGCGATCAGCGCGAGAAGCGGCAGGTCGGGGCCGCCCGCACCGAACAGCGCCCGGTCGAAGACCAGCTGGGTCAGCAACGGGACGGCGGCGTTCAGTGCGGAGTAGGCCACGACGAGCAGGACGACGAAGCAGATGGCGAGCCGGTGCGGCATGAACAGCCGCACGACCCTGCGCCAGGTTCCGGGGGCGGGAGGCTTCTCCGAGGCGAAGAGGGGACGGTCGTGCACGGGCCGGGCCTGTCCTTGTCTGGTGATCGAACGCCTGGGGATCGAACGTCTGGTGTTCGAGCAGAGCCCCGCCCGCCCGTGTCGGGACGGGCGGGCGGGTTCGGCTGTCAGTTGTCGGTGCAGCCGAAGTGCTTGATGCAGTGGGTCAGCCGGAGCGCCTCGTTGGCGCCGGGCTCGAGCTCCTGGAGCGCCTGCAGGTCCTCAACGTCGAAGGACATGGTCGTTCACCTCCTTGTGAATGCCGGGGCCGCCTGTGGCACGGCCGTCTGTCGTCGCCGTCCCGCTGCGGGAGCGGCGAGCCTTGAGGGCCTCCTCCGGCATCCACAACCGGGCGGACCGGTCGCGAAGCCGGAGGAGGAACGCGACGATCCCCGCCGTGCCGGCGAGAAAAGTCGGCGGGAAGTCTCCATGGGGGCCGGGGACGAGCAGGCGGCCGCGACGATCGGCCGCGCGGACCTCCAGGCATCCGGCCAGGTCTCGCGCCCACCGCTGGTAACGGTCGTCGCCGGTGAAATCGGCCATGTCGAGCAGGAATTCACCGTCGCCGGGCAGTCCGTGGCACGGCACCGGCCCTGACTGCCATCGGGTGCGGTGCACGGCCGCCGCGGCCTTGCGCGCCAGGTCCAACGCGGGCGGGTCGCCGGTGGCGCGCCAGTACCTCACGAGGAAGGAGCCGATCCCGGAGGAGCCGCTGCACCAGTACGGCCGGCGTGGGCGCACCGTCGACAGGTCGCCGCGCTGCGTCGGCCACCAGGCGGTGTCGCCGTCCACTTCGGCGTGTTCGTAGAGGGCGGCGGCGATCTCGTGGACGGTCGCCGTCCAGTCCGGCCGGTGGAGGGCCCGGCCCGCGTGGAGCAACGCGGTCCCGATGCCGGCGATGCCGTGCGCGAAACCGAAGTGGTTGGCCCCGGCCAGACCCGAGTCGAACGTCTGCGGCGTCGGCCACTGCGGGTGGCCGTCGCTGTATGACCGCGCCTGATGCAGGTTCTGGAAGGTCTCGGCGGCCCGGTCCCGCAGCGCGAGATCTCCCGAGGCCAGTGCGATGTGCAGGAGCGTCATGCCGCATCCGGCCAGGCCGTGCGTCACGTCGGAGCTGGGGTGGTCGGTAGGCAGCTGACGCGCTGTCCGCACCGCGAACCGTGCCAGCTCGGCGTCGCCCATGGCCGTCGCCGCGTCGTACAGCGCCCACACCGCGCCGGAGCGCCCGAAGTGAAGGCCGGGCGGCCAGACGTCCTCGGCCGCCAGCCGCCGCCTCAACCAGCGGGCGAGTTCCGCAGCCGCCGGCGCGTGCGGTTCGGCCCGCGTCAGGACGCCGAGGATTCCCGCCGCGCCGCCGTTGACCGAGCACGGATCGGCTTCGATGCCGTCGGCGGTGTTGGGCCACGGCGACGGGGCGTCCTCGCTCGTGTCCATCGTCTCCACCAGGTGCGCGATCCCGTCGTCGATCAGGCGGCCGATCCGCTGAGGTGGCCGGGCCTGGTGGTGGGGGGCGGCCCGGTCCGGGGCGAGCGTGGTGAGGAAGCGAAGGCAGCTGTCCAGCGACCAGCGCCGCTCCGGTTCTGTCGCCAGCAGGCCCTCCACAAGCGGTCGCAGCAGGGCGAGCGTCGGGTTGGCCGCTGCGACCGCTGCCACCCTGGCCGCCTGGTCGGGGCCTGGCGGGTCCAGGTGGGCGCCGACCGCCAGGAAGTACACGATCGCGCCGAGGCTGTAGAGGTCGGCGCTTGCATGGGGGGCGGGCCGGAACTCCCCCGTGTGGCCCGCCAGCTCCGGGGCGAGGTAGCCCGGAGTGCCGCCCACCATGACGGTGGTGCCCGGCACGGCCGCGTGTTCCAGGTCGATGAGCCGTAGTTCGCCGCCGGGCGAGAGCATCACGTTGTTCGGCGACAGGTCACCGAACACGTAGCCTCGGCCGTGCAGCGCCTTGAGCAACGTGGTCAGGCGGCTGACGACGGGCAGGACCTGCGCCGCCGCGCTGCCGAACCCGTCCTCGCCCAGCGGTCCGGTGTTCTCGTCCGACCAGCGCTGCAGCGTGATCCCTGGCACGAACTCTTCGACGAGGAAGGTGTGGCCGCCCTGCTCGAAGAAGTCCACCACGGCCGGCGTGATCCCGGCCGTGGCGAGGTCTTCCAGGCAGGAACGTTCGGCCGCGATCCGATCTCGCGCGTCGCGGCCGCTCAGATCGGCGCACGCGTGCGGACGCCCCTCTTTGACGACGACGTCGTTGCCGGTGGTGGTGTCCTCGGCGAGGTAGACGCCGCCGCGGTTCGCATGCCGTACGGCTTGGCGGACGACGAACCGGTCATTGAGCATCACCGCGGCCGCCCGCGGGCGGCGGCTCGCCGCCGGAACCTCGAACGGGCAGGTCGCGAACGGTGGCGGGGAGAAGCTTGGCCGGCGTTCGTCGGGAACGAGCCGGCCCTGCGGCGAACGCAGCCGAATCTCGTAGAACCCGTCGTTGCCGAGCACGCGGTGCCCGCTGAAGGCGCCATAGCGGTAGTGGACGATCCCGCCCGTCCGGTATGGACGGTCGGAAAGGATCACCGGGCCGGGAAGTCCCCGGGTGGCGTCGTCGAGCAGGGCGGCCAGGCGCACCGACTCGGCGTCGTCGAGGGGATAGACGGTGATGAACTTCCCGGCCTGCGCACGGCTGCAGTGCGGTTCGAGGAGTTTCCAGTAGTCGCTCAGCCGGGCGGGGAACTTGAAAGCGCAACGGGCCTCGGTGAGTACTCGCGAGACGCGGGCGAGCACCAGCGGGGCGGAGAGCATCGTCGCGGAGACGTGCAACTTCCATCCCTGGTCGGGCATCGGGTAGGCGTCGGGGGTGACCTTGCACCAGAGGTCGTCCTCGGCGATCGACCAGTCCCGCGTGTCCGCGCGCCCGATTTCGGCGGCCACGATGTCGCGCAGAATGGCCGGGTCTTCCGAACGCATACCCACGTGAACCCGCTTCCACTCATCGCCGCTTTCCTGTGGAACCGAGAGTCGCGAAGCTCTCTTGCAGATGAATGGGAAACGAATTGAATGCGAGGTGAAAGCCGGTCTCCCCGCTGGGGGAGGGGGCCATCCCCGTTATCGGTCGCATTTCTCCGCTTTTTTGTTTCGTCCGTTGAATGGTTCGGCGAGCGCGGAACGCATCGATGGTGGCAGCGGGAACCGGAGAGGCCCTCGGTCCGGCAACCTGCGGAAGCCCGCCCATGGCGCCGGAACGTCGTGTCCTATGACCGATGGTCACGGTCCATCGCGCGAAAGGTGGAGGCCGTGGCTGAGGCAGGCGTCTACTCCGGCAGACGGGCTGGAAGCCCAGCTCGGGTTGTACCGGTCGGTGCCCTCGGGCCGGAACATGGAAAAGGCGCTGGAGCGCGCCGCGGAGATTCTCGGTGTCGGGCCTGGACCGATGGAGCTGTGATCGACGTGCAACCGGCTCAAGAAGCCCGCCCAGCGGGCCACCTGGCCGGCGCTCGGCGTGGGGTAGGCACGCGGCGATCGCGTCGGCGGCCTGGCCGAAGAAACCGCCAGGAAGACCTGCCATATGCGGGTCGACGCCCGATCCGGTGGCCACCAGTACCGGCTGATCGATCATGGAGAGTCGCGCGGCGGGTGGAGGCCCCTCTCCCAGGCAGGCGGCATCGTAGGCCAGCGTGTGCGCGAGGTTCAGCAGCGGCGGCCACATCGGCGAGCCTTCGGCCCGGCGGTGTCCTGCTCAGGCGCGCCGGCCAGCCGCATGAACAGCTTCAGCGCCTCGCCATGCTTCTCATGGGCGAGCGCGACGCGCAGCTGCCTGACGTACGCCTGCCAGGTCTGGACGGCGGTGTCGCCGACTGCGTAGGGCACGTCGAACACTGCGATCTTGCCGATGGGCAGTCCGGCCGCCGCCGCCTCCAGCGCGAGCGCACCACCAGAGGAGGCACCGAACAGATGCGCCGGCCCGCCAATCGCGTCGATCAACGCTGCTAGATCCTCAATCTCACGTTCCAGCGCGTACGGCTGCACGTCGCTACTGCCGGCGCGGCCACGGCGAGCGTAGTTGACGGCAGTGAAGTCTTCGGCCAGTTCCTGGGCCAGCGGCCGGTTTTCCGTCCCGTCGTCCAGCCCGCCGCCCACGAGGACGACGACCGGACCGCTGCCGACCCGCTCGTAGACGATCGACGTACCGTCCCGGAAATGACCTGCGGCATCGTATCTCCCCTCTGCCCGCACGCGGGCCCGGCCCGGCTACGACCGCGCCCGCGTGCTGCTCGACACCTACGCTGGACTCGACGGCGACCGGGATGTGCCTGATGAGCTGCCGCCCCACATCTCCCCGGCCCCAAGCGAGAACGTCAACTTCTTCGGCGTCATCACCGTCGACAAGGTTCCGGCTCCTGCCGAACGCCGCGCCGCCATGTGCGTGGGCTTGGAGGAGCGAGGCGGGGAGAGGAGTGGTCCGGCGTTCAACCGCCGAGGGCGCGCTTTTGTGGGTGGATCGTCTCGCCGCGGTCGAGCATGTCAACGAACTGGGTGATACGGCGGGCTCGGGTCTCGGCGCGTTTGGCGTTGGTGATCCGATAGAGAACGGCGTAGCGGTTTTGGGAGGTGAGGATGTCGAACATCGCTTGTGCCTGGGGTTTCGCGGCCAATGCGGCGGCCAGGTCGGCTGGTACCTCGATGCCGGCTTGTCCCGCGTAGGCCGAGTCCCAGCGGCCGTCGGCCTTGGCGCGTTCGACCTCGGTCATTCCGGCCGGATGCATCCGGCCCTCGCTGATCAGGCGGGTGACGATGGAAACGTTCCGCGCTGACCAGCGACTTTGCCTTCCGCGAGGGGTGAAGCGCCGGCAGAAGGTGATCTCATCCCGCCGTCGTAGCCGACCATCGATCCAGCCGTGGCACAGGGCTTCGTCGAGCGCCTGGTCATAGGTCAGGCTGGTGGGCCGGGTCGTGTCCTGCTTGGCGAGGACCAGCCACACCCCTGCCGAGCTGTCGTGGTGCCTGCTGAGCCACTCCCGCCAGGCTCGGGCATCGGTAACGGTCAGTTCCAGTGGTTCGTCGCTCATCGTCATGTGCCCCTGTGATCAGCAAAGGGATGGTTGTCGGCGGTCACCCGAAGGTGGAAGCCCAGGACGGGGGCCCGCACGTGCTTCCATGAATCCTGCCCCTCGTCGGTTACGTGCGCCCATCCGGGCTCGTCATCCAACGCCCTTGGCGGAGATCATCGTCGCCGTGATGGACTTTTCGGCCGAGGAGATCTCGGTCATGGCGGTTCGTGCCGCCCAGGCCGACGTCGAGTCCGGCACCACCCCGGGCAAGCACGTCGTCGTCCTGGACGACTGAGAAGCGAGCACTTGGGGTGCCGCACCCCGCTCATGGACCGGTCGTGGCGTCGCGGGCCGCGAACGCGGCCGGCGTGATGCCAGTGCGGTCGCGGAAGAAGCGGCCGAAGTTCGCGGGATCGGTGAAGCCGAGGTGGGCGGCCACAGTCCGGGCCTCCCACTGCGCATTTCCCAGCAGGCGCCGGGCTTCGAGCAGTCGCCGCTCGTCAATGAGCTCCCGCACCCCCTTGCCGGTGGCGTCCCGGGCGGCGCGGCTGAGGGTCCGGACCGAGCAACCGAGCAGCGCGGCGTAGTCCGCGGCCCGGTGCAGCTCGCGGAAGTGCAGCTCCAGGGCGTCCACGAACCGTCTGTACGTGTCACCACGGCCCGTGCCGGCCGTCGCCGCGCCGGTGGGGGTGATGCCGGGGGCGTTGGCGAGGCGCAGCAGCAGCGATTCGAGCAGGCTGCGCCGCAGGGCGTGGTGGACATCGAGAGGACGACGCCCGAGTGCGCGGTGTTCGTCAAGGAGCTGGAGGGCCGTCTGCTGGAGCCAGGCGGCGTCATCGGGGTGCGGGCTCAGCACGGCAGGGGCGTTGTGCGCAGTGAGCGGAGCCAGGAGGCGGGCGGTGCCGGGCATCAGCACGTCCGGCTCGAACAGGATGAACGGGCCGCGGGCGGCGCCGGGCGGATACCAGCACTGCACGTGTCCGGGACGCACCCACAGCCACTGGCCGGGGGCGACGGTACGAGTGACGTGGTCGACGTCGTGCCGCAGCTCACCCTCGGTGACCAGGATGAGGTAGTGGAAGGTGGCGCGCCCCGGATGAGGCGGGTTCCACGGCCAGTCGTCGTGCTGGGCGAAGAAGTCCTCAACGGTACTCACCTCAAGCCCGTACGGAGTGCCGACCGGGGGCTGGAAACCGTACAGCGGAACCGCAGCCGGTCCGGCCTGGCCGCTCGGCCTGGCGTGTCGCTCGTCGACCATCACGTGTCCGCACTTTACCGTCCTTTTTGTCTGCTTCGAGGGAAGGATGGGTTGTGCCGCCGCGACGCGCGGCGCGCCCTGCGCGTCCATCGATGCCGCAGCTCGTCACCACCTGAGGAAGTCCACCGCCCATGAACGGATCGACCCTGCACAAGACCGCCGCCGACTGCGCCGAGGAACTTCCCGGAGCCCAGCTGGAGCATCCCTTCGGCCCCGACTGGGAGGTCTTCAAAGTGCGCGGCAAGGTGTTCATGCTGATGACCGAGGTCCCCGGGCGTCCCGTCGTCATCCTCAAGGCGGACCCCGGCGAGGCCCTCGCCCTACGGGAACACAACAGCCATATCACCCCCGGCTACCACATGAACAAGAAGCACTGGATCACGTTGGAGGGCGGGGAAGGCATCGACGAGGAACTCGTCAGGGAACTCGTCACCGACTCCTACCGGCTCGTCGTCGCTCGCCTGCCCAAGGCCGAGCAGCCCATCGACCCGCACACCTACGGCAGCGGCACGCGGGCGGCCCGGTGAGCATGGCCGGCGACCGGCTCCAGGACACCGCCCGCCAGGCGGCCCTCGCCCTCCCCGACGTAGCCACGGACGCCCCTTCACCCCCGTACTCGACGTGTACGAGGTCGCGGGCAAGGTGTTCCTGACCGGGGCCCGGCATCACCCGGTGACTGGTCACCGGCGCGGTCGAGAATTCCCACGACCCGGTCGTCGAGCGCCTGCCGCGACGCGACCACCCCGGTGCTCGATGAGCGCCGCGAGCGGCTTGGCTCTCGCTCGTCAGCGTCCCGGGCGAGGCCCGCCAGCTCCGCACGTGTCCGCCTCCGACCCGAGAGACCGACGGAACCGACCGAAGCGGCCCTGGATCACTCGGATCGTACGGTCGGCACTGCACAACGCGGAGCAGGCGCCTCTTGCAGGCCCCGCCCGTCATGGTGAACGTCCTGATGCTTCAAGACGTCCTCGCCGAGCCCGAGTGGGCTGCTCTGCTCACCCCGGTCGACCGGCGCGGCCTGACCCCGCTGTTCTGGCTGCACATCCGCCCTTACGGCGAGGTGCGTCTCGATCTGAGCGCCCGGTTGAGCATCGGTACTCGCGGCTCGCTCGGCAGCACGTGAGCGGGGCAGGAGACGCTGCATCTGTGGGCATGATGCAGGCGGCCGAATCCGCTGGATGTGGGTCCGGCCGCCTTCGTCAAGTTTTCACGCCCTGAGCACACCTAGGCCGGGGTTGATACAGCCTCTTTGCGCGGCAGCAGGAAACTGACGGCGAAGGTGACGGCAAGCAGGAGGAGGCTGCTCCAGATGGTGGCAGTGAAGGCTGATGCGTATCCGCCGGTCGGCTCGCCGGCATGTGCGGGCACCTGAGCGAAGAAGACGGTGCCGAAGAGGGCTACTCCTACGGACGCCCCAAGCTGAGCAATGGTGTTGAACAGGCCGGATCCGGAGGCGGCGTGCCTGGTAGGGATCTTCTCCAGCGTCAGTTGGGCCAGCGGCGCCACGGTCAGCCCCATCCCCAGCCCGCCGACGACGACACCAGGCAGGAAGTCAAGCCAGTTCGTGCCGGGAGTCGCGGAGCCTGCTGTCAGCGCGAGGAGAGCAAAACCGAGAGCCAGCACAACGAGCCCGATCTGCACCGTGATGCGTCCCAGGCGTGGAAGCAGCACTGCCGCGCCGAGTCCAGCCGCGATGGTGGTGGCGATCGGCCACGGCAGGATCGTCAGTCCGGAGCTCATGGGTGTCATGCCGAGGCCAGGCTGCAGGAGTTGCATGAAGGTGAGGAAGAAGCCCATCACCGGGAGGAAGAACAGGAACTGGGTCAGGAGGCCGCCGCCGACCGAGCGCATCCGAAGGAGCCCGACCTCGATGAGCGGGGACTTCCCCCGGCCGGAGAGGCGCCGCTGATGCCGGACGAAGCCGGCTAGGACGATGACGCCCAGGATCATGCTCACGTATGCCCATAGGGGCCAGGGGCGTTCCTCGCTGCCCTTGATGAGCGGGTAGAGGATCAGGATCAGGCCTGCTGATGAGATGAGGACACCGGTGAGGTCGAGGCGTGGCCGTGTGGTGCTCCGCGCCTCTGGCAGGACGGCGGCCGCGGTGAGGAATGCCAGGATGCCGACGGGGATGTTGATCCAGAACACGGTTCGCCAGCCTTGGCCGAACCAGTCGGCTTGCAGCAGGACCGCGCCGAGGATGGGTCCGGTGGCTGCCGCCAGCCCGGACAGGGAGGAGAAGGCCGCCATGGCTCCGCCGCGCTCGTGCGGGGCGTACATGAGCTGGATTTGTGAGAGCACCTGGGGAACCATCACCGCGGCGAAGAGGCCCTGCACAATGCGGGCACACACCAGCACCTCGGCGGTGGGGGCGGCGCCGCACAGGGCGGAAGCGGCGGTGAAGCCCGCGATCCCTGTGAGGAAGACGCGCTTGTAGCCGTACAGATCACCGAGCCTGGCCCCGGTGATGATGCCCAGGGCGAACGCGAGCGTGTAGCCGGTGAGCATCCACTGCAGATGCGCGGGCGAGGCATTGAGCTCCGTACGGACGGAGGGCAGCGTGATGTTCACGATGGTGACGTCGAGCAGGTCCATGAAACTCGCCAGCAGGATGACGACGAGCGCCACTGTTCGTGCTCTGGTGACAGGCGTGGTGGCTGGGGCTGATGTGTCGGCAGACACTTGGGGCTCTCCCGTTCGCAGAGGAGGATCGGATACACTGGCTGCATCGCTAAGTATCTGAATCGCAAAGATAAATGGAGCCTGGCATGCCCGTCAAACCGCATGACGACCACACGGACGAACTGGGCGACCGGATCGTCGCATCCATGACGGACCTTGCCGGAGCCCTGCAACGCATGAACGACCTGATCGCCCAGCACCTCGGCATCGCCCAGACCGATCTGCTCTGCCTGCACGCACTCGATCGCGCGGGAGCCTCCACCGCCGGCGCGCTCAGCTCACAGCTCGGGCGCACCACCGGCGCGATCACGCACATGATCGACCGCCTGGAGAAGGCGGGATACGTCCGGCGCAAGCCCGACCCGCAAGACCGGCGCCGCGTACTCGTCGAAGCCTCAGCTCCGGGACTCGAACGAATTGCATCGTTCTACAAGGGGATCGATGCCCGCAGCCGCCGATTGATGGACACCCTCTCTCACGAGCAGCTGATGACGATCCAGACCTTCCTTCTGAGCAGTTACGAAGGCGCCGTCGAAGAGTGCGAACACTTGATAGGGCGTCGGGGATGATGATCCGGCTCGCACTGTCCATCCCCCGCCGAAGTGGTCCGGCCGGTCGCCGGCGACCTGCTCGGCGCCGAACCCGCGCTCCTCACCGGCGCGCTCGTCGGTTATGCCCGGGTCTCCACCCGGGATCAGCGCCTCGACCGGCAGACCCGCGCGCTTGAGGCGGCTGGCTGCATCCGCGTCTTCGCCGACAAGCCAACAAGCGGCAAGAACGCTGACCGGGAAGAGCTCACCAAGGCCCTGGACTACCTACGCCCCGGAGACACTCTCGTCGTCCCTTCGCTCGACCGGCTCGCCCGCTCCCTGCAGAACCTCATCACGATCTACAAGTACGTCCCCGAACTCGCCACAGGTCGCCCTGCCATCGACCGGCCAACGGCGCAAGCCGTGCTGGAGACGGCTGGCTGAAACCCCAGATCAGCGCCTGCCTGGCGACTGGTGACACATTGGTTAACGGCACCCAATCATCGATGTTCGTCTCCCGGGACATGGGCCCGAGACCGGCGGACGGTCAAGGTGCATCGCGGGAGACGATCCCGTGTTCGTATGCGTAGATCGCTGCGTGCACGCAGGTCCGGAGGCCGAGTTTGGTGAGAATCCGGTTGACGTGGGTTTTGACCGTGCCTTCCTCGATGGTGCACGCGGCGGCGATCTCGCCGTTGCTCAGTCCTCGGGCCAGGAGGCGTAGCACGTGGTGTTCGCGCGGGGTCAGTAGGTCGAGTTCGGGGGTGGCGAGGCGGCCGATGGCGGCGATGCCGTCCATGCCCGGCATCCGCAGATCCATCACCACCACGTCCGGCCGGCGCAACAGCGCCTGGTGCACCGCCTCGGCGCCGTCGGCGGCCGTCGCGATCACATCGATGTCGGGTTCGCCGTCGAGGATGAGTCGCAGCGCCTCCCGCGCTGCCTCCTGATCGTCGGCGACCAGCACCCGGATCGTCACCACGCGTTCCCTTCCCTGGGCAGGTCGGCGCGGACCCGCCAGCCGCCCGTTTCGACCGGTCCCACCGACAGGGTGCCGTCGAGCAGGCGCACCCGTTCGCGCATGCCGCGGATGCCCCGCCCCTCGGCCTGGGGCGCAGGGGCCGGGGCGCCGTGGTCGAGGACCTCGATGCGCAGGCCGCGGTCGTCCTGCCGCAGGTGGACGGTGACCTCGGTCGCGTCTGCATGCCGTACGGTGTTCGTCAGCGCCTCCTGGACCACCCGGTAGGCGGTGCGATCGACGGCTGGCGGCAGCGCGCCCCCGGTCCCGGAGCGGCATATGGTGATCGTCCGGTCTGCGCAGGTGAGCCGTCCGGCCAGTTGCTCCAGGTCGGCGGTGCCGGGTTGGATGGCGGCCGGGTGCTCGTCGAGCGTCCGCAGCAGGCCACGTACCTCGGTGAGCGCCGACTGCGACAGGTCCGAGATCGTCTGCAGGGCCTGCTTCGCGGGCGCGTCGCCGGGCGCCCGCCGGGCCGCCGCGGCCTGCAGCCGGATAGCGGTCAGGTGGTGGCCGACGCTGTCGTGCACGTTCCTGGCCAGCCAGGTACGCTCCTCGGCCAGCACGCGCTCCGCCTCGGCCCGCTGCAATCGCAGCGACTGGTCGGCCCGATCCCGGTGCAGCCGCAGCGCGTAGCCGGTGGCCACGGGCGCGACGCTCATGATCACTATGCTGGTCGGCTCCGGGACGCCCTCGCCCCCCAGCACCGCCAGGGTGCCGAGAACCCAGCTCGAGGAGACCGCCAGCACCAGGCCCGGACGCCGCGGCCGGTGGTAGACAGCCGCGCAGAACAGAGCCATCGTGACCAGCATCCCTCCCACCGGTGCAGCTGCGCCATCCCGGCCAGCGCGATCACCGCGGACGTCACCGCGGCGGCCAACGGCAGCACCCGCCGGACGAGCAGAGGGAGGCTGACACCGGCGCTGAAGACGATCAGAAGCGGGACGTCGGCCCGGACCGCCCCTTCCAGTGCCGTCAGCAGCGCCGCGGCGGTCGCGGCGCCGGCGACGAGCAGAACCTCCCTCAACCAGGGCATGTCACGATGATGCCGGACCACAGGTCGTGCCCGCGGGCGGGAGTTGCCCGGTGGTCAGGTATCGGTGAACGTGATCACGGACGCAGGGATTGCCTGCCAGGTAGAGCGCGTGACCACCTTTGGCCGCCAGGTAGCGGGCGCCGTCGAGTTGTGCGGTGATCCTGCGGGCGGACGCGGGCGGCGCCGCGTCGTCGTACCGGCCGGCGGCGACCAGGATCGGGGGCAGGCCCCGGGGGTGAACCGGATGGGGCGGGAAGGTCGCCTTTTGCGGGAGTCCGGTGCAGAGGTTGGCCGGCGGCCACGCCACGGTCCAGCCGATGCGCGGCGCGCCTCAGCCGCTTTTCCAGAGCCTTGACCTCGCCGTATGCGGTCGGGTACGGGAAGTCGGCGCAGTTCGCGATCCTGCTGAGACCTGGATCGGCCGCTCCGGTGGACGGCTTGGCGAACCGGGTGGCGTCGCCCGCGTACGCCTCGGCCAGGGACTTGGCCAGTTCGGGCCAGGTCGCGTCGAACGTGACAGTCGCGCGGGAGGCGATCAGGGTCGCACTGGCCGCTGCTCCGGCTCCGGCACCGGGTGCGGGGATCGGCTGCTTGGCGGCGCGGTCCATGACCTCATCCCACACCTTGAGCACGTCGCGGCCGTGGAGCGCGCAGCTCTGGTCGATGGCGCACCACTCGGCGAAGCGGTGCAGGTTGTCTTCCTTGACCTTCGCTCTGGGCAGGAGCCATTCGGTCCACGATCGGGTGGTGTGGTCGATCGGGCTGTCCAGGTACATGCGGCCTACGCGGGTGGGGAACTCCTCGGCGTAGGCCACGCCGAGGACGGTGCCGTAGGAGTTGCCGTAATAGTTGAGTTTCTGTTCGCCCAGCGCCACCCGGACGGCCTCCAGGTCGTGGGCCCCTTGACCGTAGTCCAGGTTGCCTGCGAGCGGGCCGGCGGCATCGGCGCAGCCGAGGCCGAAGCGACGGTTCTGCTCCGTGTACCGGGCATAGGTGGCGCGGTCGGGGAACACCCACTCCGCGTTTGTGGCCCACGGTGCCGGGTCTGGGCAGCGCACCCCGGTGCTCGCCTCGAATCCGCGCGGGTCGAAGACCACCACGTCGAACCATCGAGTCAGGTCGGCGAAGGCCTTCTTCGCCACGCGCAGGACCGAAATCTGCTGGGCGGGGCCACCCATGCTGAGAACAAGCGTCCCCTTCTTGGCGGCCAGGTCTCTGGCGGGCAGCTTGGCGAGCCCCAGCGTGATCTGCTCGCCCTTGGGAGCGGCCCAGTCGGCGGGCACGGTGATCCGGCTACATTGCAGGCCGTCGCCGCAGTCCTGCCAGGACAGCCCGGTATCCGCCACAGCGGGCGTCGCCGATGCTACGGGGAGCAGCATTGAGCCGAGCACGGCAATGATCGTCTTCTTCATGGCCCTCAGCTTTGCCGAGAGGACTGCCGCCGGTCGTCCACCTTTCGATGGATCCATACGCGTGCGCACCGGCGATCACCTTGCGAAGGAGAGCTGGGGTGCGGTGCCGGACCCTCTCACAGTCGTCTGGACAGCACCCACGCGGTCGCCGCTGACCTGCGCGCCCTGGCCGCCGCCCCAGGCCGAACCCGGATGGTTCGAGCGCTACGAGGCCGCGTCGAGGACTATCGACTGCCCAAGAACAAGGCCGAGCGCATCCAACTCGGCCACGAGATCGACGCCTACGGGAACGCCGTCCTGCGTGCGGTGTACTCGTCGGCCGCTCCTGGCTGGCTGCGCGACATCTCCGCGGTGCAGACGCTGCGCCACGTATGGATCCAGCAGTACGTCACCATCGACGATCAACTGCTCTGGCGAACCCCTGACGAGCAGCCGCCAGGCACGATCCGCCAGATCTCGCCCTACGACGGCGACGCCTGAACCGGCACCAAGCGCGACTCACACTGGGACGGCTACAAGGTCCACCTCACCGAGTCGTGCGACACCGACGCCCCGCATTCGATCACCCGCGGGGCCAAAGGCCTTGGCCTGCGCAGATCCCGCTACCACGGGACCGCCAAGACCCACCTTCAGCACCTTCTCATCGCCGCTACGGGCTTTTAGAGCCGGTCGTCAGACCAGCGAGGCCAGCGCCAGGCACACCACGAACGGGACGGGGATGAGCGCGGCAGCGCCAAGCCACGCGGCCGGCCGCCGTCTATGCCAGAGCGGGAGGGCTAGGTCAATCACGATCACCTGCGTCAAGGTGAGTGGACCGGTTACCATCAGTGCAACGGTGAAGAAGAACTCGTTCTCGAGGGTGTCGTAGTTGCAGTTGGTGGGCCTGGCAAGGGCGCAGTCCATCGGCATGTACTCGGTCAGCAGCCACCACGCCAGATAGAACGGCACCATGGCGGGCACACCAAGTCCGAGGTTCGCCAGAGCGGGACCCCATAGGTCGCTCCTTGCTCGCCGCTTGCGCCCGGCATGCGCATCAGTCATGGTCACGCTCTCACCCCGTGTCCCCGTCTGGCGGATCTGCACCGGCTTGATTGATCCCTAACCATGTCACGGACAGCAGCGGGCGTCTGGAGATCTTGATACACGTAGTCGTCAACCGGGGCCGAGGGCAAGGACCCACTACCAGTGCCGGGTCTTCCAAGAGGGCAGTAACGTCGGCGTCCGCACCGCCTCGGCACGTACGAACGATTACTTCCCCCAGCCCATGGCGCGGCCCGCATGGCGGTGCCCGGCGTTCATGACGAGATCAGGTGGTGCGTCTGGACTTGGTCCCCTTCTTGTGATGGGCGGGGCGCTGGTGTGCCTCGCCGGTGGCCAGGATGCGTCCGACGTCGTGACGGGGTGCGCGTCGGGCGGTGCGGGTTTCTCCCAGGGGCGGCGCAGGTCGGCGGCCAGCGGTCGGGCCAGGCGGAGCTGAGTGTGCGCGGCCAGGATGAGCCAGGTCCGCCGATCGGTTCGCGGCGCAGTGTCTCTTCGCGGCGGACCAGGTCGCGGCGCGCGTCCGCGTAGGCTTCGGCCAGCGTCGCCACCGCGACGTCGACAACGTGC